>JARRQC010000025.1:0-25351 GCA_037382165.1 bacterium
CTCCAGCTTGGATGACTTGGCGTCCAGATGCCACACCTTGAATCAGGACTAAATTTAAAACGAATTGCCCCAACAAACTGATCAGCCGGCGCATTATCACCTTGCCCATTATCAATCACTTTAAAGTAAACAAGGTCTCCAACACCGAATGGAAAACCTGGTGGTCCGGCAACTTCGGTGAGGGTGCCACCATAAACAGCTTCATTATCTTCAACCATTAGGCACTCGGTTTCGCATGTAAATGTGTAAGGACCTAAATTCAGCGTAGCACTTCCATGGGTGCCACCATTGTTTTGTGTGCCCGAAAATATAACACCCGGAAAGTCACCATGGGCATGCACACTGTTGCCGCCATTATCCCTTGTGGATGAAGCACCTGAATTGCCCTGATCCAGGGTTGGCTCTTCCAGTGTACCAAGTTCCCAAACGGGATTCTCACCTTCAAAGTGTAAAACGAGCGCATTGGGTACTTCCACTTGTTGATTATCAGCGGAAGGATGAGATTCCTGCTTGTTACATCCATAAAAGACTACGAGCGCAAAAGCGATTAAGAAAGTTAATTTTTTCATAACAAATAGCGTTAGTTATTAATGAGATAATTTTGAAATGATGGCATTATCGATCTTTGTTTAACAAGTTTTGACTTGTAAGGATGTTTTACCTATTTGGAAAGTTGGCGATAATGCATTTCAATTTCAAAGAACAGCCAACTGGTTGAAAATTACAACTTTCTGTGTGTTAAAAAAGTGTTAATTATTTTAAAATTAGTTATTCACGCAGTTGTTCAGCGTAAACCAAGAGGGTTACGACGGTTCCAGTTCAAGAATGATCAGAAAAATATATCCATGCCAGAATAGATAATACTGGCTGGCAAGACCTTCGAAAAGTAAAGAGTTGCTATAAGTTTCCTGCGGGTTTTTCGTTTGATGTCTCTGATCAAACTTTCACTTGATTTTTTCATGACAAAAACCGTTGGTTAAACTTACTTAATTTTTGCCCGAAAACTCTATATTAGAACCGTCCAGTTGAGGTCAATAAGCTTTTTTGAAATTTAGTCCTTTAGGGACTTTGTACAATCTTTCCAACCCAGAGTCTTGACATCTGACCTGGTATAAGAATCAGTTCCACCATAAATCAATGTTAAGTTTTTTGATTCTGATATTGACTGCCACCATTTAAGATTTTTATAGAAATCCAGATGTACGGTTGCAGCTGATTTAATCTCGATAGCTTTTGGATTCTGTGATTCTTCAATTTTTCTATTTATCATATCACAGATGTATGTCATACAAATTAGAAATCCAACTTCTATTTTACACGAAGCTGATCATGCATTATTTTTCATAGTATGTAATGTTTGTATAACAAAATGACCTTAAAACTGTGCAGAAATTTACTGTCAAACATTTAACAGTCATTTTTACAATGCCATTTTTATAACTGCTGATTATCAATTAGTTTGAAAATTGAGGTGGTCCTGCTGGGCCCACGAAAGCCACTCCATAACGGGGTGGTTTTTTTACTCTATGGTCAGTAGTGGATTCCCGATTTATCCCATTAGACAAGATGATTTGTCTCCCGGGAATAATGTTTGGGATTTTGAACAATAACCGGAACCCAATGTTAATGATCCGGATTCCTATGGTCAAAAATATTTATTCATAAGATCTGATGGGTATGAATTTTGTCTTCTTTTCGGTGCACTTCCCGGATTTCAATACGGAGTTCAGTGACAGACTCAGTAATTTGGGCGTACGTGTACTGGGCATCGGGGATACGGATTACGAGAATCTGAGCGACAGGCTGAAAGCGTCATTGACCGGGTATTATAAGGTGAATGACCTTGAAAACTATGATGAAGTGTTGCGGGCCGTGGGCTATTTTACCAGCCAGTATGGTAAGATCGATCGTTTTGAATCGTTGAACGAACATTGGCTGGAGACTGAGGCGAAAATACGTACCGATTTCAATATCAGCGGTGTCAAATCTGACTTCATTGAAAACATCAGGCGAAAGTCACGGATGAAACATTTCTTTAAAAGAAGTGGTGCCACTCCCATATCCTTCCTGGAAAAGATAAACTATGAAAAGGCCAAGCGTTTTGCCGGGTCCTTTGGATACCCCATTATCATTAAGCCCGATAAGGGCTCGGGCTCCAGTATGACATCCAGGATCTCGGATGATGCACAACTAAAGGATGCATTTGCCAACCTTCCACAGGGCACTGATTTTATCGCTGAGAAATTTATTGCGGGTGATATGCTTACTTACGACGGACTCATTGATAAGGAACTGAATATTGCTTTTGATTCATGTACGCAATACGGTCAAAGCATAATGGACGTGGTGAACAACGACGGACATATGCACTATATAAGTCTGCCAAAGGTGCCCGACGATATCAGGAAGGTAGGCTCAAAAGTGGTTAAAGCCTTCGGATTGGGTGAAAGGTTCTTTCACCTGGAGCTCTTTCGGTCAAAAGAATCCGGTGAAATAATGGCATTGGAAATCAACATGCGGCCACCCGGAGCCTGGATGACAGATGCCATAAATTATTCCTATGATATGGATGTTTACCTGGAATGGGCCAGGATGGTGGTTCAAGGGACAGTTGAAGGACCTTTCAGGGGAAAATATTATACTGCCTATGCCAGCCGGAAAACAAACAGGAATTATCTTCACAGCCATGAGAGAATAATGGATCAATTCAATGGCAGGATTGTCAAACATGCACCCATCGAACCTGTGTTCAGCAAAGGTATGGGCAACCATGGCTATCAGTTTCGGTCCGAATCGCTTGAAGAAATTGAAGAGATCCTTGATTTTATTCAGCGCGAAACATCCTGATGAAAATCGAATATCATTCTGAATACAGCCGTCACCTGAACCGGAATATGGAATTCAAGTTTTACGGCGATGGTGGGAAACCTGTCCTGGTATTCCCGACCTCAAGGGGAAGATTCTATCAATATGAAGATTCGGGAATGATCCATGCCCTGTCCGGGTTTATTGAAAACAGGTCATTGCAGGTATGGACCTGTGATGGTATTGATGGTGAGACCCTGCTCGGGGGTGAGGGCCATCCTTATGACAGGGTCCGGTTGCACGAACGTTATATCAAATATATTTCGGAGGAGTTGATACCCCTCATCAAGGCAAAGAACAAGGAGGACAACCATGGTTTTGAACACGCCATGATGGCAACGGGATGCTCCTTCGGGGCCTATCACGCTTCCAATGTGTTCTTTCGGTTCCCCCAGCATTTCGATGCGCTGATCGCCCTCAGCGGAGTTTACTCTTCCGAAAGTTTTCTGGGTGATTATATGGATGATACGCTTTATTTTAATTCCCCGGTCCACTATCTCGCCAACCTCAGCGATGACTGGTACCTGGAACGATACCGCAAGAGCAAGATCGTACTCTGTTGCGGCAGTGGGGCCTACGAAGATTTGATGTTAAGGGATACACAAAGAATGAGGGAGATCCTATCCTCTAAAAACCTGAGCGCATGGGTGGATATCTGGGGAAGCGACGTAAACCATGACTGGCACTGGTGGCAGAAACAGATATCCTATTTCATGAATCACTTGATTGGACCTGAATAACAGCCAAAGTCCGTAAAGTAACTACTAAATATTTTTTTCTTCGTGTAGCAGACAATACTTGTTTGTAAGGGATTGTATTTGGAAGGCTAACGGCGAATTATTCCTGTCAGGAAATACATTTTCCGGGATAACAGTAATTTAGTTCTTTTAATCTCAGATCCTTCGGCAAATATTTCCTTATTCAGAGAGATGGAATACGAACTCAACAGTACTGTTGAGAGAAAATCTAAACTTCTTCAGAAAAGACCCACAGGTGCTAATGACTCATGCATTATGTGCATGTTTGTTACATTTTAGCTTGCTCTAAAAAAGGGGATTTATACAACTGACTTTATTGATCCTGAATACGGTGACGCTGGCTTTTACGCTTTTCTTCAATTATTTTTCCGGAACCGGATATTTCGGTAAAACCATCACGGAAGCAAGCGCACTAAATCAGACTTTGATCACACCTGCCGGCTATGTTTTTGCCATCTGGGGCCAGTTATACCTGTTCCTGGCGGCATTTATCGGTTATCAGTAGTATGCCTGGCTGAAACACAAGGATGATCATGAACTGAAACAGACCGGCATTTGGTTCATGGCAAGTACCATTTTCAATGCTTTCTGGATCTATTTCTGGCTGAACGGATAGGTCGGCATTTCTGTCATTGCCATTTTATTGTTGCTGACAACCCTGGTAATATTAACCTTGAGGCTCAGGCTCTAGGTATGGGATGCTTAAATGTAGATACCGTCTGGCACTGTTATATCATGCCTGAAAACGCAACGATCACCAAGGAAATGAAAATTACTTTAATTATTATGGTTTACTCCTTTTTTGGATACGATGATAAAACCTGATCCGGATCATATTCACGTTAATTGAAAGGTCATAAGCTGCCGATAACCTGTTATGTTGCCATATATATTGCAGGTCATATCCGAAAGCATTGGAGATGCGATGTCCGAAAATGGCGTATATGCGGGTTTGTTTGATAAAAACTTCGGAACCCTTCAGGTGTCCGAGATTCAGAAAAGGTTCGTATTGGGCCTGAAAATAAATCGCCCTTTGCTGACTGAATACATGGAATTTTTTTGAATTCAGGCTGATCAACAGGCGTGCTCTCCAGTTATTATTGACATCCGGGTCATTTTGAAGGATCAGTGTCCGGTTTTCTATCCTGAAACGGTAACTAAGGTTCAGTATTTTGAGGTCCGGCCATTTTGCCAGGGCATCCACTGTAACTCTGAATTCATAAAGGTCTCTTACATCCCGGTTGAAGGTGAAAAAACCGGCCAGGCTACCTGCTATTCCAAAATAAGGATTGAATTGGTACTTGACTCCCGGTCTGACGTATACCTGGTTCCAGTCGTAATTGGAAATTAAGCCCCTGATACCTACATCACCTACAAGGGAAAATTTATCCGAAAAAGGTGCCTGGTAATTGTAATCCATCCATAATTGCCTGTCAATGAAGCTTTGCTGTTTGTTATTTTGCGCATGAAGGGATGAACATAGAATGCCCATTATACTGATTAGCAACAGGGTATGGCAAACATGGCGGATCACTCATACAATATAGCAAATAATTAATCTCGGGACAGGAGTTAGGTTCATTGATTTTACTGGTTCTTCGACTGGTGCAATCAAATGCTCATGTATTGGAGTGGCGAAGCTGCCGGATCACATATTGTCCAGGGAGAAGTTATTGGCAGATCCGGTCATATCGTTTGATCGTGGCTGCAAATGACATTTTGCTTAACTTTAATATGATTTTGGAAGAATGATTTTCAATTGCCTTGATCATAATGTATTGACTGTTCTACTTCCATTTGAAGCTATCTGTTGCACTTAGCTTTTGAGTTTACACTATGGAATGCACTGAAGAATACAAATATCAGCTTCAATTCAGGAACTGGACTACTTGTATTGATCGTCTCAACATCAATAAAAAGGATACCATACTCGACCTGGGTTGCAGCATCGGCCATGTAACCCGCTTGCTGGCGGACAAAGCCGGCCAGGTGATCGGGATCGATAACAACCCGGAATTGCTCAAAGAAGCCAGGACCAACAGTAAGGCGGACAATATCAATTACCTGCAAATGGACCTGAAGTCAGGCAACTATGGTACCCTTCCACCAGCCGACGGTATCTGGTCGAGTTATGTGGCGGCATATTTTCCCGACCTGGGAAATATATTATTAAAATGGAAAGGTTTATTAAAACCAGGCGGGTGGATTGCCCTGACAGAAATGAACGACTTGTTCGGACACGAATGGTTGCAATCTGCCACGCGCCAGCTTTTCAGGAAATATTATACCCTATCAAAACGACTGAATCTTTACGATTTTGAAATGGGAAATAAGCTAAAAGACCATTTGACGGATTGCGGGTTCCGGATTGTTCATGAGGAGAACCTTTCAGACCCGGAACTGACTTTCCAGGGACCCGCCAAACCGGAAGTACTGAAATCCTGGGAACATAGATTTGACCGGATGCATGAATTCAGGAAATATGCCGGTGACCCCACATTTAAAGCAATCAAACAGGAATTCCTGGACAGCCTGGCAGATGAAAACCACCAGAGTAATACCCGGGTCGCATTTGTTATCGGAAGAAAATAAGGTTCTGCAAAAGCAATGTAAACTTGACTGTACTATTTCAAAGTTTACGATTGCTTAGTTCGAAAAATAGACATTATCGATCAACACATTAGCCGTAACAAAGTTCTGGGAGGCATCCTGTGGGTTCCACATCGCGAAAGGGATGGTAATCTCCGTGAGATCAAGACCCTGAAAGTCTCCCAGCGGGATAGTATATTCCATGAATCCTTCGCCAACCGGTGAACCGTTGTAAGCTTCCAGGAATAGGGTGGCATTCGTTGACGGGCTTTCCAGCTTGATCTCTGCATTTACCAGTGATTCCGGCTTGTGGAGTGAAAATTTGAGGAAGGCATATTGACTCAGGTCTGCTGCCGACTCAAGCTCCAGGTAGGCACCGCCCCAGTTTCCCCCGGGAAAATCAAAGACGAGGCTGCTGTCTCCGTCAATCGCTGTCGCAGAAGCGGAAATATCGGGTTCACCTCCGCCACCCCACGCTATAACTTCCAGGTTGCCAAGGTCAGTAAAGTCATCCCTGATGGCATGTTGTCCCACACTGGGATCGATGACCTGCCCGATGGTTTCTTCCGCTACATCCAAAGCGGGCGCCTCAGGTGCCTCAAAACCCTCCTTTGAAAAAAGACGCACATAGTCCACATACAAGATTTGCGGAAATACAGTGCTGGCATCCGGATCTCCCGGCCAGTTTCCGCCAACGGCGACATTCATGACCAGGTAAAAACCGCGAAGGAATTCCTTCATATCATCTTCAATAGTTATGGTATGTACCATTTTCCCATCTATTCCGAAAGTGACAGATTCGGGTGTCCAGTCCAGCATAAAGGTATGGAAGCTGTCGCTGAATTTTCCGGACGGAAGTTGGTGTTCGTACTGTTGTTCCCCCTTTTCCTGTACACCATTTACGTAATGTACGGTAGAATAACCCACTTCCGGCTCGTTTCCCAGCACCTCGATGATATCGATCTCGCCGCAACCCGGCCAGTCGATCTGATCGATATTTGCACCAAGCAGCCAGATCGCCGGCCACAAACCCTTTCCTTCAGGGAGCTTCGCACGAATCTCCAGACGGCCAAAACGTACAGTTAAATTGTCCTGAGTAGTCAGGCGTGCGGAGGTATATCCGCCAGCACCATCCTCCCTGGCGGTAATGGCAAGTACAGATTGACCTTCATGTGTCACTATTCCTGCATTCTCACTGTCGCTGGTATAGATCTGCTTTTCATCGTTACCCCACCCCGGAGGTAGTCCGTAATCGGTACCGTCACCGGTTTCAAAATTCCAGTTCGTGGCATCAATTCCATTCCCATCGAACTCATCCGACCATTCGAGCTGGTAACCTTCAGGGATATCTATCTTATTTTCCGGTTCGTCATTATTCTTTTTACAGCCGTTGAATAAGAATCCCGCTGATAGGATCAGCAGGACCAGCAGTTTCTTATTTATCATACTTCTTTTGTAATGGATTTGAGGGGTAAAATTACAATAAACCGGAAATAACCGCCGGCCTCAGGTATCGCAATGATCTGCAGTTTTTTAAAGTCAATCATTCAAGGGCTCGTTGCATCTCAACAAACCCATAACATATAGCAATATCTTTGTCTGGTATACTAGACGCAGGTATGGCCCTGTATTACCAGCACCTGATCTTTACAGGGAATGCGCGGTTTTCCTCCACGACATACACGACATAGTAACCGGCAGTCTCCACCCGTATTCGTGCTATCGAGCCATGGGTTTGGCGCTGATCGATAAGCTGGCCGTTAATATGATATACAAACAGGCTTCTCGAAGAAGGAGTTGAAAACTGCAGGCTGTAGGAATGGGCGTCATGGCGGATCACCAGGGGCATGTCAATGCGTTGCCCGGGAATTCCACTGGCAGGGATTGGCAGGGTGACCGGTGTGGAAAATGTAATAAGCTCGTTTCCCGACGGCTCCGAAACAGTGGCTTCAAGCATATAATCACCATCAGGTATCGCGAAATCAGATATTAAATGAGTAAACTGGGTGCTGTTTTCGCTTTCCGCTAAAAAATCACTGTCAAATAAGGTCAGGATGGCATCCCCGCTGAGTGTCAGGCGATAATTGAAACTGGAATCCGGCCGGTTCATGAAAAGGGTAGACTCGAACCGTTCATCATCACCTGCCATTATTTCCAGGCTCAGGGCGCCGTTTTCATTCACCGTGCTGTAGGCATCCATTCCGACAGTGGGCAGGTAGGTTTCTGTCCAGCTGACGGTCTCGAGGGGAGCCAGACTGGCATCTTCAAAGAACTGCGTTGACAGGCCGGACCAAAGTTCGATATAGGGTCGTGCATTGTCGTAGAAATTTTCGGGATCGGAATTCAGCCCCTGCTGGGCTCCCCATGTCCAGAACTTCATGCCGGGCGTCGTCGCATTGTCAGACACCCTGAATACCGCTTCTTCGTTGGTATGATTGACCACTCCATAGTAAGATTCCTCCAGTTTGGGATGGGCGTAGGCGATGCCCATGTCCTCCCAGTTCTCGTAGAGCGCGAGGTTGTCGTATGTAAAAACGTGATTACCCTGTTGTGGAGCGGGATTTTCCGAATTTCCCATCCAGCTCCACCAGTCATCTTTCAGGTAGACGTATTCGATGGGCGCAATGATCTCTGAATTTGCCGGTGTGAAGGTATTTCCCGGATCCGATCCAGGAGCCAGGGTGGTGCAGGTCCAGTATTCAAAAGATACCAGCTGAGCCTTTGTATTCTCCAGGGTGTGCTGTAGCTTAAACGAGGTGCTGCCGCTTTCCAGTATAACGGTGGAAGTGCATCGAATACCGGTAATGCCGTTGTCAAACTTCCAGGGATGACCCGGGTAATTGATCGTATCCTGTATTTCCATCTTTAAAGAGATCCGGGCCGGGCCGATCTCGATGAACTCCCAGTCCCAGGGTAACAACCAGGTCTTGCCATGCTCCGGTTCGGGAAAAGTGGGAAATACACCACCAAAGACCATGAGCCAATCGTAATAGAAATTGCCTTCATAAATGCCATAGGGCGCCCCGACCGGGTTGATGTAAAATTGCTCGTGTCCTGTTGGCTTGTAAACAAAAGATAGGATGCGGGCTCCGTAATCCGGCAATATGACCAGCCGTACCCATTCATTTTCCAGCACGATGCCGGGATATTCCTCTTCTATGATCTCGGTGGTGCTGTACCAATCCATACCGTTATCTTCCGAAAGCTGATAGTTGAAGTGTTTCCATGTGATGATTGTATCGCGTTGGGTGACCTGGGAATATAATGTACCGCAGGATATGAACAGCAGTATCAATACTATGGGAACGATATGAAATTTAAATAAGGAATAAAGTCTATTCATAATTATAATTAAGGTCATCCTGACGGGCCTTTGGCATACTATTAACGATCAAAAATAGGCATTATGAATCAAACGCTTCAGGGAATGCTCGTATTCGGCATTTTAGGTAAAATCCATACCTTTACCATGGCATTCCAGGAAACTATAGCCGTGCAAATCGATCCCACACGAGAAAAGATACTGAAGGTCGCTGCCCGAATCTTCGGTAAGTATGGTTTTCAGAAAACCACCATGGATGAGATCGCCCGTACCGCACATAAAGCCAAAGGTTCGATCTATTATTATTTCCGGAGTAAGGAGGAATTGTTCCTGGCCGTGGTCAGCAAGGAAATGAATGAACTCAGGGAAGCGTTGTTAGAAGTCGCTGCTGAAAAAAGCGGTGCCACAAACATGCTCCGCAATTACATGCTGACCCGCATGTCCTGGATGAATTGCGTAAAAAGTTCGACACTTTTGAAGTGGAATTGCTGTCAGATATCCTTCAGCAGGGCGTGCAGGAAAAAGTTTTTGAGATCAGTGATGTAAAAAAGACGACACAGGTAATCATCATGGCCCTGAAAGCGCTCGAGATCCCTTTCTTCCTGCAAAATAAAATTGCAGAATACGAACCAACCATTGTAGAACTGCTTGATATTCTGATCCGTGGACTGGAAAAAGGAAATTATTCCTGAAGAATTTTTCACCTCTGGATTTGTATATCTTTCCTTCTTTTTTGCTTGATTTTTTAGCCCTGATTCATTATATTTGTACTTACTTTTTTGACTAAAAAACGATTTTAGTCAGTTTATAACTGACTGGTATTTTTCGAACCCCTAAATCAACCCGTATCTTGAAAAATACAGCCCGGGGGATTATCAGGTACAGAAAGGCAATACTGGTTTTCACTTTGCTGATCACCATCCTGTCGGGCTATTTTATGAAAGACCTGGAAGTGGATCCGGATGTCTTCAACTACCTTCCCGATGATGATCCCGCCGCCACCCTCTTCAACCAAATCGGCATGACTTATGGTGGCAACTATATCGCCATCATCGGGCTGGAAGCTGACGATGTATTTACGTACGAAGTGCTTGAACAATTACGTACCCTTACCGATTCGCTGGAAATTATGGAAGGGGTCGGAACAGTAACCAGCCTGACCAATATCATTGATATCAAGGGTTCCGACTGGGGGATCGAAGTCGGTACGCTGGTGGATCGCTGGAACCTTCCGCATACTGAAAAAGCGCTTGACAGCCTGAGGAAATACACCCTTTCAGAGGATATGTACCGTGGCACTATGGTTTCCGCTGATGGCACCTTCACCGCTATCATGATCAGGATCCGGGAAGGGACTGATAAAATAGGGGCTGCACGCAGGATCAGGGCATTTGCGGATTCCCTTGATGATGGATACAAGCTGTACTACGGCGGATTGCCCTTTACCTTGTTGAGCCTGGCAGACATCATCCTGGGCGACCTGGTTTTCCTGGCACCGCTTACCGCACTGGTGATCATTCTTGTATTGATCTGGGGATTCCGTTCCTGGCGCGGCGTTTTGCTTCCGCTGCTTACCGTGGGCTTCAGCACCATCTGGACCATGGGGCTTATGGGCATGCTCGGGATACGACTCTCCATCATTTCCGATGTGATCCCGGTCATCCTGCTCGCCGTAGGCAGCGCCTATACCATACATGTTATCAATCGCATCAGGGAAACAGACGGAAAGGATATCCGAACGCGCGTCGAAACATCCCTCTCCTATATTATCACACCCGTCCTGATCGCATCGGTGACAACGATGATCGGTTTTCTCAGTTTCATTTTCGGTGCTTATCTTACCATGATCAGCACCTTTGGTATTTTCGCGGCAGCCGGTATTTTCTTTGCACTGCTGCTGTCGGTTACCTTTGCTCCCGCTTTCCTGGTTACTTTTGGCGGATCCGGTGAGGATTCCCTGTATAAAAAGCCCAACTGATCAGGAAAAAATTTTTCGGACAGATTTCTTCATCATCTGTCATCAACCATTATCGCTCACCCTGTGCGAATTATTTCCATCTGGGGAGTGATCGCCCTTGCTGGAATAGCCGGCATCCTGCTGATACAACGAAAAGTTGACATGATCGACTATTTCAAGCGATCAGATCCAACACACATTGCCGAAATGGTATTCCGGGATAAATTCGGGGGCTCCTTCCCGGTCTATATCAACACCCGGGGTGATGTCCAAAGCCCGTATGTCCTGGGCAAAATGGATGCTTCGGCTGAGTTTATGGAACGCTATCCTGCTGTCACCCATACCCAGAGTATCGCCGACCTGGTGAAAAAGATGAACGACCTGATGGAGGAAGGGGAGACCATACCTCCTGATAAGATCATGATCCAACAGCTCTGGTTTCTGCTCGAAGGTCAGCCCATCATGGACCAGCTTGTTACCTATGATCTGGATGCAGGGCTGGTTTCAGGCACCTTCAATACCGGCGATGTGGAGGTAATGGATGGGTTTGTGAAAGATATGGAATACTACCTCGCTAAAGAAAGTACAGACAGTTGCCTTATGAACCTGACCGGCCTGCCCAGCCTGTATTTGAAAATTGACAAAAGTATCATCACCAGCCAGTTTCAGTCACTGGCCATTGCTCTGGTCCTCGTTTTTCTTACCGTCAGCCTTTTGTTACGTTCGATACCAAGCGGGGGGTACAGTATCATTCCCATCCTGTTTACCCTTGTGGTGCTCTTTGGCTTTATGGGTATATCAGGAATTGCCCTCGATGTGGCTACGGTATTGGTTGGCAGTGTTTCGATCGGTATCGGGGTGGACTATGCCATCCACATGGTTTCGCATCTCAATCATGAACGTAAAGGCGGGAAAACTTTTGAGAAAGCGATCCAACATGCGCTGGGGATCACCGGACGTGCCATCATCATCAACGTTTTTTCGGTCGCCCTGGGATTTCTGGTATTGCTTCTTTCAAACCTGGTGCCCCTGCAACGTTTTGGCCTGTTGGTATTTGTTACCATGATCGCTTCTTCCGCAGCGGCACTTACCCTGCTTCCCGCGGTGATGCTCAAATTCAACAAGAAAAAGCCAGATATAAATGAAAATTTACATCCAAAAGAAAAATACCATGAATAAGTATCTGATGATTGTTTTGTGCTTAGTTGTTAGCAACTCCTGTCTTTTCGGGCAGGATGCCCTCACGATAGTAAACCGTTCTGATTCGGTAACCTATGCTCCCACGGACCAGGTCAATACCTTAAAAATTATTCTCACCGACAGCAAGGGAAGGGAGCAGGAGCGTCAGGCCATCGCTTCCCAGATGGGTACGGAATACAGGCTGTTCCGCTTCACCGCACCAGCCTCCCAGGAGGGGATTGCTTTCCTCTCCCTGCCGGATGAGGTCATGTATGTGTATCTGCCTGCCTATAACAAATCCAGACGGATAGCTTCGCATGTCAAAAACCAGAGTTTTGCCGGTACCGACCTGAGTTACGAAGATATGGAGGCGGTACCACTGGCCAAAAAATATGACGTAAAACTGCTGGAAACCACCGAAGATTATTTCTTACTTGAAATGACGCCCAAACCGGACCGGAAATCGGATTACTCGAAACAAATCATTCGGATCGACAAATCAAATTATATGGTCCTGTCCAGTGAATATTACGACCGGGGAGGGAATAAGGTGAAAACCATGACCAACAACAAGATCGAAAATATCGACGGTTACTGGATCATCACAGACCTGAAGATGACAGACCTGAAATCCAGTCATTCAACACAGCTAATCTTCACCGAAACAAAGGTCAATACCGGCCTGACCGGAGAGGATTTCAGTTTGAGAAAGCTCAGCAGATAATGTTTTTTTCACTGATGCCATGAAAACTGATAACAAAATTGCCGTTCGCTTTTACCTGATCATTGCTTTAGGGGTATTGCCGGCACTGATCCAGGCGCAGGACAATTCACTTCGCTTCGGCGGTGAAATATACATCGACAACAGGTTCAGGACCCAGGATGGGACATGGTCATGGAATGAAAACCGCCTGAACCTCCAACTCAAGAAAAATTTCAATGGGAAGGCGGCCATGTACAGTGAAGTCTGGTTGCGATCGTTCGGCTTTCCCATGCTGAATCAAACCGATCAGCTCTTTAATAAGGATGATGTTGCCCCTTATAATATTGATATCAGGGAAGCCTATGTCGATCTGTATGATTTCCTGCTGGAAGGGCTGGATGTCAGGATTGGCCGTCAGCGTATTGCCTGGGGTACGGGCGACCGTATCAATCCTACCGATAACCTCAACCCTGACGACCTGGAGGATATCTGGGATTTTGGCAGACATTTGGGTTCAGATGGCATCAAGGCCATTTATTATTTTTCAGATTATTTTTTCGAAGTGGATTACCTGCCATTTTTCAAACCTGCAGTGCTTCCCCGGGGTGATTGGTCAGATGTGCTGGCTCCGCCGGTAGACATGCCGCCGGATATTACCGTGCGCAACCTGACCGATTCGCTGGTCATGCCAAAATTCAACCTCAGGGAAAGCAGCACTTACGGCGCAAAATTCGGGGCTTTTATCGCTGGCTTCGACTTTTCTATCAGCTTTGTTTACGGCCGCGATGACCTGCCCATTCAATACTATAATACCGTCAGTTTTGTGGAACTACCCGCCACCATCGATATTAAGAGTGATCTGCTTTACAACAGGCAATATGTCTTTGGGGCTGACCTCAGCGGAGCTATCGGCAGCGTGGGTATCTGGGGGGAAATGGGCGTATTCCTTCCGGAAAAAGAGGTGGTCATGACCACCGACCTGAGCCAGATGGGGCTTCCCGACCGGGATTCCGTTATGCTAAAGAAAGAAACATTCATCAAGTTTGTGGTGGGTACAGATTATACCTTCGGGGATGGTTCCTACCTTAACGCACAGTTTTTCCACGGATTTGTCACAGAAAGGGGACGCGGAAATCTCAATGATTACCTGATGCTGAACTGGGAAAAGGATTTCTTCAACTATAAGCTGAAAGTCAATCCGCTTGCCGGTGCTTTTATTGTAAGTGACTGGAAGGATATACCGAATAATCATGCCTGGGTTTATGCTCCATTCATTACGTATTATCCGAATATTAACACGGAGATACGGCTGGGTGTAAGGTTGATCGGGGGAGCGGGTGACAATATGTTTGCGCTGGTCACCGACAAGGATGAGGTGTTTTTTTCGGTGCGGTTTAGTTTTTAGCGATAAAGTCAGATTCATTTATTTTATTTGATCCCTATCGAACCGATAAGTCATCCACCGTTAAAATTGTTTTATTTTTAATCAATGAAACAATGGTTTATTAAGTCTTAGCCACTTGAAAATCAAATGGTCAAATTTATATCCGCCGGAGAATAAGTGTAAAATGATCTCCCCCGGGGTGGTTACTTTTGCTAGCATGGGTTCCGTGTGGATTATCATGTTGATATCTTAATGAAGTCTCTGCTGTTTGGAATTGGGTTGCTTATATTATTGCCGGGAATTCTCGTCAAGGTTTTCGCTCAAGCCTCCTTGCCGGCCAGTTCACAGCCCAACATCATCCTCATTGTTGCCGATGACCTGGGTTATGGCGAACTGGGGTGTTACGGGCAACAGAAGATCGAGACGCCCAACATCGACCGGCTGGCAGATGAAGGGATTCGGTTTACGCAATTCTATGCGGGCTCCCCGGTTTGCGCACCTTCGCGTTGTGTATTGCTAACCGGACTACATACCGGGCATGCACAAATACGAGGTAACGATGAGTGGAAGGAACGGGGAAATGTATGGGATTACCGGGCCATGCTGGCCGATTCGACACTGGAAGGCCAGAAACCCATGAAAGCAGGTACGGTGACCATCGGGAGCCTACTTCAAAGGGCCGGATATACGACAGGCCTTGTAGGGAAATGGGGACTGGGATCTCCACATTCTGAAAGCGCACCCAACAAAAGCGGGTTCGATTTCTTCTTTGGCTACAATTGCCAGCGTCAGGCGCATACCTATTATCCGGTGCACCTGTACAGGAATGAAAAACGGATTTACCTGGCCAATGATACACTTGCACCGCATACCAAACTGGCAGAGGGTGCAGATCCCTACGACCCGGAGAATTATGCGTCTTTCCGGCTGAACGAATACGCTCCAGACCTCATGTTCCATGAGATCACGGACTTTGTGGACCGCAACCATAAACACCCTTTCTTTTTACTCTGGGCAACCCCTATCACCCACGCTGCCCTGCAGGCACCGGAGGAATGGGTGGATAATTATGTCAGGAAATTTGGAGACGAAGAACCCTATACCGGTGACCAGGGATATTTTCCTGTGCGTTACCCGCATGCAACCTACGCCGCCATGATCTCCTACCTGGATGAGCAGGTTGGGATGCTGGTTGAGCAGCTGAAAGTGTTGGGCATCCATGAAAATACACTCATACTTTTCACAAGCGACAACGGACCGACCTATAACGGGGGTACCGATTCACCCTAGTTTGACAGCGGCGGTCCGTTTCAGAGCGAATATGGTTATGGAAAAGGATTCTTACATGAAGGTGGGATCCGTGTACCCCTCATCGTAAACTGGCCGGGAAAAATTGAGGCAGGCCGGGTTTCTGATCGTCGTGCTGCCTTCTGGGATGTTTTGCCCACTTGCTGTGATATGTCAGGCACCACTGCTCCGGAAGATTCCGAAGGCATTAGTTTTTTACCGGAACTTCTGGGGAAGTATCAGGAAGATCACAATTTCCTATACTGGGAGTTTCCCGAATACGGAGGGCAACAGGCTATTATTTACGGACATTTCAAGGCAATCAGAAAAGATCTGCACAAAGGTAATGCGCGTTGGGAGGTGTTTGATCTCGCTGCTGACCCGGAAGAAAGCACAAACATTGCCGAATTACATCCGGATATCATCCGCCGGATCGACTCGATAGCCACAAGTGCACACAAGAGGTCAGACAACCCCAGTTGGCAATTTGAATTATTGGGAGACCGGCAGGAATAAGCAAGACCAAGACCACGTGTAATGTGCTTTAACATCACGCTTTAGCATTTTGTAAATATTGAAACCAAATGACTGATTTAGATTTGGTTCGAAAGAAAAGTATAGCAAAACTAGAATTGGAAACCAACTTTCAGCGAGATCATTTGAAGGTGCGCTCCGAAATCCACACCGAGATCCTCCTCATCTCCCTTGAATAATTGGGTAATATGGTAGGAATAATCTATGTCGATGATGAAGTTCATGAATTGGATTCCTGTTCCTGCCAACACCCCGAACTGAGGGTTACGCATATCATCTCTTTCAAATTCAAAAACATTGGTGGAAAAAAGAAAAGTGGTAGCAAGGAACGGGCCACCGTTCACATGCCATTTGAACAGAGGCGTATACACTATCGGATAGCCTACCCTCACCGGTATCTCAAACTTATGAAAAGGTACCTCTCCTTCAATAGGCAATATAATTCCAGGAACAATCTCATACTGATATTGGATAATGTGCGAGGCCCTGTACCATCTGAAATCAATCTGGTAAAAAGGTTTTTTTCCATACCGCAGAAAAAATCCGAGATTCCATCCCGCACCGACAGAGAGGACGATATTATCTGCTTTGGGGGTAGTGAACCATGATATCTGTGCGCCTCCATTTCCACCGATCCAAAAGAGCTGGGCTTTGGAAGTCATTGGTGCCAGGGAAAACAAAACACCCAACAGGAGTACCAAAGAAAGTGTCTTTATTTGTTTCATACTTGTTGTTATTCAGGTCAAGCAGGGAATTTGTATTCTTTCCCATCGATTACAAAAATATGGTCCATAATGCGCGGCCAAAGGGGTGGTTTTAGTCCTTTTTGCCATTCATCGAACTCTTTTTGCAGTTCTTTGAGAATTTCCGGCTTTTCTTCATTCAGGTCAAAATGTTCAAACCGGTCTTCGCCAATATTATACATTTCAACCCAGCCATCGCGTGTACTTAACAGGTATTTCCAATCCCCTTTTCGCATGGCATGGATATGGTCGGCACGCCAGTAAAATGCCTCGTGAGGGGTTCCCTGTATTTCCCCGGTAATGTAAGGTGTCAGGTTGACACCGTCGTAGGGGCGGTCATCGGGCAGGGGACATTCGGCCACTGAAACGGAAGTCATAAAAATGTCCATTGAGCTGACAGGTTTCTCATATACTGTACCTGGCTGGATCTTTCCTTTCCATTTCATTAGAAATGGCACATTGACACCCCCTTCGAAGGTAGTCAGCTTGCCTCCCTTGTAAGGACCATTGTCGGTGGCGCCTGTATAGGAAGCCCCGCCGTTGTCACTTATGAGGTAGATGATGGTGTTTTCTTCAAGCCCCATAAGTTTCAGTTTATCGTTTAAAGAACCTATCGCATCGTCCAATGCATGGATCATCGCGTAATAGACCCGTTTGTTCTCTTCTTTCACATGACTGTACATTTCATAGTAGGAACGTGGTGCCTGGAAAGGAACATGCGGTGCATTGAAGGCTAGGTAAAGGAAAAAGGGTTTATTCTTGTTCCGCGCGATAAACTCCACCCCTTCATCTGCGATGGCGAAGGTGGTGTATCTTTCTTCTCTAATGACTTTATCGTTTCTGCGTATCGCACTGGTTTCCTTACGACCCATCTTCCACTGATATTTCGAACTGTAGGAATCCTGTACATAATGGACATAATTCGGAGATGTCCTTTTTTCAGAATATAGGGTAAAAGCGCCGTAAAATCCATATTGTTCATCGAATCCCATGGCATTGGGGATCTGTTGTTTTGAATGACCCAGGTGCCACTTTCCGATGACTCCCGTGGTATACCCTCGCATTTTTAGAATATCGGCCAGCGTAAACTCAGTTGGAGGCACGCCCTGCTTTTCCATATGCCATTCCGTAGGGAATTTGGGATCGGTCACCATTTCAAAATCCCCGGTATTCATCAGGTATTTCCCTGCCATATAAGCGGCAATATTGTTGGGATACATCTCCATGGGCTGGGTTTCAAACCCATACCGTTGCGGATACCTGCCGGTGATCAGGCCCGCCCGGGAAGGTGCACATACCGGTGCATTGACATAGCAATCGGTAAACCGGGCCCCTTCAGATGCGAGCTGGTCAATATTTGGTGTTTTCATCGTTTCGGAACCATAGGATGATATCTCATATTTTCCCAGGTCATCGACAACGATAAAGATGATATTAGGTGGTCTTTCCTCTGAGTATTCAGGGAGATCCTGAGCGAGGAAATCCTCCTTGAATGCGAGTTTTTCCTTGTCAAACCTGATCTTCCACTTGTAGGTTGCTGTTGTAAATGGAAAAGTACATTGGCTCAGAATGACCACGGCAAGCAATACCAATGGTGCCATCCAGATCAACCGTTTTTTCATAGGCTTGGAATAAGACTTAGTTGCAGAACGAAATTATAATATATTTTCTCAGCTTCGTTGATCAACAAAAGAATCTGTTCTTAAAGACCTGCAGGTCAGCTTCCTGATAAAATAAATATAGAATAAAAAAGGCTGCTGGATTTAATGAAAGGCTGCCCGGAAAGTTCCGGACAGCCTATCCAAATAAAGAGCATTTTATGTAAAACCCTAGACGTTATCTTTTCATCACTGTCTTCACCAGCGTACTGTTATCATCCAGCTGCAGCAGGAAATAATACATGCCCGATCTCAGTTCCTGCCCGTCAAGAGTCAAGGAATGTAACCTGGCTGTATTTGAGACCTCTTTCACCAGCCTGCCATCGATGCTGTAGATCTTTAAGCCGGAAATCGCCGATTCCTGATCCGGCGCTGTCAGCGTAATCGAATGGCTGAAAGGATTAGGGTAGGCAACTATCTCAACCAGCTCACCTCCATTTTCCTCAATACTGACAGGCCACATGATGTCGGTGAAGTCGGTGTTATGCTCAAAGGGCAACAATATATCGCCTTCGACATTCTCTGCCGTTAATCTCCAGGCATGATCGGTTGGCGGGCTGTCGTAGCTGCCATTTCCGTTGTGATCAGCGTAAAAATCGATATTGTAGTTCTCACCGATTTCCGTTCCACCAATATTTACCCAGAATTCTGTTACTTCCAGCGAGTCGAAGCTTACCATCCCGATCTCTTCGAACGTGATTTCATTGTAAACCCGCAGTTCGAATTTCTGTCCCTGGTGTGGTGTCATACCCATAGCATGCAGCGTGGTGAGATACCTCCATTCGATATCGGTGAAGTTGGTGTTGTGGGAAAAATCAAGTTCGGTATCACCGGTAACTTCATCCGTGCTCAGGCGCCATGCATGATCGGCAGGAGGAGCATCGTATATGCCATTACCGTTGTGGTCGGCAAAAAAGTCAACATCGTATTCGTGCCCCATCATCAGGCCGGGAAGACGTACAGTGATTGAAGACAGATCTACCGTCCGGGACAAGCGGCTCACTTCACGACCTGTTTCTTTATCCGTGATCCGAAACATGATCGACTGACCCAAATGAGGTGTCATCCCGCTCAGTGCTATATGGGCGGGATACATCCATCCAATGTCTGTGAAATTGGTGTTGTGTGAGAACGCTTCGGTCATGTCGCCCATAACGGCATCGGTCTGGATTCGCCATGCATGGTCAGTCGGCGGACTGTCATAGGTACCATTTCCGTTGTGGTCTGCGTAAAAATCAATGTTATAGGTGTGACCCGGTGTGAGGGCCGGGAGATAAAAGGTAATATTCGGTGAAAAAATACTGCTAACCTGAAAGGAATACGTTTCCTCGTAACTCAGGGTAATATCCCGTACACTAATCTCGAGCATCTGCCCCACATGGGGATTCATGTTGGATAAACTCAGCTTGAGCATGTGCTTCCACTGAATATCAGTAAAGTTGGTGTTATGGCTGAACAGGATTTCATCTCCTCCGCTGACATCTTCCGCACTGAGTCTCCAGGCATGGTCTGTCGGTGGTGCATCATACCAGCCATTCCCATTGTGATCGGCGTAAAAGTCGACAAAGAAATTACTCCCATCCTCAATGTCTTCGAAAACCACTTCAAAATCCGCTGCAGGCACCGGATCTATGGTTTGTCTGTCATATTCAGATAAATCACTCATGCTGAGTAACCTGATCTCCAGCTTTTGGCCAACATGGGGTGTCATGCCAGAAAAGCTGATGGTCAGATCTGTTCCCGTAGTCATATTTTCCATGACTGTTGTGCTGGTCAGGTAAATAACATCTCCCTGGTTGTTGCCATTGCCGTTGGCTGCGTTGAAAGCACCATAGAAAGTGATGTCTCCTGTTCCGGCTTCAGGGGCAATCCAGTCGAAGGTCCAGGTTTTCGAATCACCGTCAGGTGTTGTTCCCGTTGGAGTATGGGTTACGGCCGAGTTATTGTTTGTCAGTTGAGTCTGTGAGGCATCAGTAATCAATATTTCTCCTTTTTTGGTTCCGGCATCATCCTCCGATGTAGATTCAAATCCGAATTTCCCTACCCCGCTGTGTATTCCCGTAGCTGTTATGGTATAGGTTTCACCAGGCAAATAGCCTTCCGAAGGTATGTCAGTAGTTATCCAGCCTGTAGCATCCTGCGGAGTACCCGTATGACATTGCGTACAGTTGGCTCCCCCGTCGCCCGGACTGCCTGTTTTTCCTCCTGGAGATCCACCTGAATACCAGGATGATAGCCCAAAGAATATGCCCGGAAAGATCAATACATAAAGTAAATGTTTCGTTTTCATACTTATCAATTTTAATTATTTAATATTCAATTCAACTTTTAACAAAAATCCATTACACTGCCTTCTTTTAAAAATTTAATGATCTGAATGGGTGTTTGGGAATTCCGAATCCGCTAAATTCAACGCTTAACCGGATTTACCTTTTTTTCACCCGGTTAGATCTACCAGCAAATGATAGACTTACAAGAAGCGCCGCGGATTAACATGAATCAGAAATCAAACAGCAGGGAAATTAGTTTTGTTTGAATTTGGTATTAAATATTATATTTAACCGATTGAATATTACCATTAAATAAATTTAATTCGTCATGAAAAAGAATATGGGTATCGCAGACAAGGTTATACGTATCCTGCTTGCGGTTGTTTTTGCAGTACTTTACTACACAGATGTGGTTACCGGCACTTTCGGGATTATTTTACTGATCCTTGCGGCTGTTTTTCTTTTGACCAGCGTTTTTAGTTTTTGTCCTCTCTACCTTCCGTTTGGCATAAGAACAAAGAAAACCGCAGAGGAATGAGATCATAACTGTTTCGCCATGCTAATAACAGGTTACGGTATTGCGCTTGCAGACCCGATTTTTAATTGATCACCGGTTGGATAGATGCATTGCCATGTCAAACCGTTAAAGTGGAAAAACAGGTATTTTCAATCCCAAATCAACTGACAGGTTTCATGGATCTCTCTTCATGAATCCCGGAAAAAGACATGACGGTAGCGTAATTCCGCAACTATCTTTAAATTTACAGTTCAAATAAGGGGTTGACACTGCGCATCATGTCCAAAACTGCACACACTATCTATATCATGCTACTTGGATCCATCGTGCTGGCAACGTTTGTCTTGCTGATCCTGTATGGTAAGACCTATTACAGGACTCCGTTGGAAGAGCGATTCTATCATGAGGATCACACCGAACTTAAACCCAGCGGGATCATTGGACATGGATTGGGTATAGCTGGTTCATTTTTTATGTTGGTCGGGGTTGGGAGTTATATGGTACGTAAACGTATGAAGCGTTTTTCCCGCCTGGGCAAGTTGAAACATTGGCTTGAATTCCACATCTTCCTGTGCACGCTTGGTCCGATCCTGGTCCTGTTCCATACATCTTTCAAGTTCGGGGGGCTTGTCGCCATCAGTTTCTGGAGTATGGTGGCCGTATTCGCAAGCGGTGTGATTGGGAGGTTTATATATATACAAAACGTAAAACGCGCGGTACTCGATTCGTCCCAAAAGAATCTGATCTCCTCTTATTTCAGTGATTATCGAGCTATCAATACTTTAAAAGGAAAGCTGAAAAAATCAGCTATTTCAAAAGCTGAAAGGAAAAGGATAGTCAGGCTGGTCAGGCATGAATTCTCGATGAACAGGAAGATCGGGCGTTTACAACTTATGCAGAACCTTTTCAGGTACTGGCATGTCGCTCACCTTCCCTTTGCCATCGTCATGCTGATCATCATGATCATACATGTTGCCGTCACGATTATCTTTGGTTATCGTTGGATTTGGTGATATGGAAATATTGTTGGAACAAATCATTATTTATGGATCCGCTTTGCTGCTCAGCCTGGTGGTTATCATCATTTACCTGGCAAGGAAATGGAAAAAATCGCGAATTGTAGATGAAAAGATAGCCCGCGCCAAGGAAGAAGGAGTTTATGAACCAGTATCCCTGCATCCGGTTGTCAATCCCGGGAAATGTATTCAAACCGGGGCTTGCATAGCCGCCTGTCCTGAAAAAGATATCCTGGGAATCCGAAATGGCAAGGCAACCACGATCAATGCTTCACAATGCATAGGTCATGGAGCCTGTTTTCATGCCTGCCCAACGGAAGCCATCGAGTTGTACATTGGAACGGAAACCCGGGGTGTTGAACTTCCGCATGTCAGCCCGGAATTTGAAACCGACGTACCGGGGATATACATATCCGGTGAGCTGGGCGGGATGGGATTGATCAGGAATGCTGTTGAACAGGGGAAACAAGCCGTTGAGAACATTGCAGCCCTGATCGATAAAAAACATCATGCCGATTATGATTTACTAATCGTCGGTGCGGGACCTGCAGGCATTTCTGCAAGCCTGGCAGCCCGTAAACATAAGCTGAAAGCCATAACGCTGGAACAGAACAGCCTGGGTGGTACTGTATTTACCTTTCCGAGGTCCAAGGTGGTCATGACCTCTGCCATGGATCTTCCTCTGCATGGAAAATTAAAGCTTTATGAAACTTCCAAGGGTGAATTGCTTGATCTGTGGCAAAACCTGATCCGTCAGTATGACATTCCCATTCAGGAAAATGAAAAAGTGGAAGGGCTGGTAAAGAAAAACGGTCATTTTCTGATAAGTACCGCGAAAGGAGATACCTACACTGCCAAACATGTACTGCTGGCGATCGGTCGGAGGGGCAGTCCCCGGAAACTGGATATCCCGGGTGAAAACCTGGAAAAGGTGGCCTACCGGCTACTCGAACCCGAGATGATCGAGAATAAAGAGGTTATGGTTGTCGGGGGAGGCGATTCTGCAGTGGAAAGTGCCCTTTTGCTCATGGACAAAAACCAGGTGACGATTTCCTACAGGTCGGCAGCTTTTACGAGGCTGAAGCCCAAAAACAAGGATAAGATTGCCAACGCGCAGGCAAGTAGTAATCTAAAGGTTATTTTTAATTCTCAACCGGTCCGTATCGAACCCAATCAAATCGAACTGAAGATAAAAGATCAAACGGAATCCATAATGGTAAAAAATGATCTCATCTATATATTTGCGGGAGGAGAACTACCCACAGCATTCCTGAAGAAGATAGGCATCAAGATCACCCGGAAACACGGTGAGGCCATACTCAAGCATAAATGAGAACGAAAATATCGAACATATTGCTGGTTATCTTCCTGATGTGGGCCCCGGGAATGCTGATAGCACAACTTTCACCCGGAGACCTGGCGGAAGTGCATGCACACCTCGAGGGACTTTCAAACTGTACCAAGTGTCACGTGCTTAATCAAAAAGTTTCTAATGAAAAATGCCTTGACTGCCATAAAATGCTAAACAACAGGATATCCCAGGGTAAAGGATATCATGCATCATCAGAAATTTCAGGCAGGGATTGCATCAGTTGTCATAGTGATCATCATGGCAGAAAATTCGAAATGATCCGTTTTGATACCGCATCTTTCGATCACCGCCTGACTGGGTATCTGCTGGAAGGCGCCCATATGAATGTCGCCTGTTCCCAGTGTCACCGTGACGAACATATTTCCGACCCGGAGATCAGGAAAAGAAAACGCTCCTATCTGGGACTGCAAACGGAATGTTTAAGCTGCCATGAGGATTACCATAACGGCACCCTGGCATCCAACTGCCTGGAATGTCATACTCCTTCTACATTCGAACAGGCGCCCAGGTTTGACCATGATCAGGCTGCCTTTCCCCTGAAAGGGAAACATCGAGAAGTCGCCTGTGAGAAATGTCATCCCAGGGCTGAACCAGATGGAACAGGGGGTATGAAATTCAAGGGGTTGTCATTTACCCAATGTACCGATTGCCACAAAGACGTTCACCAGGGTAAGTTTGGCAGCGATTGTAAAAACTGCCATACCGAAGATTCGTTTCACATGATCATCGGCATGAACCGGTTTGACCACAGCAAAACAGGATATCCGCTGGAGGGCAAGCATCAGTTTGTCACCTGCGAAAAATGCCATACCTCAGGGTACAGCACACCTATGAAACACGGCCGCTGCATGGATTGTCATGATGACTACCATGAGTCGCAGTTCAGGAAAGACAATATCCTTCCGGATTGCGCCGATTGCCATACACTTGATGGTTTCCAACCTTCACTATATACAGTGGAAGATCATCTGAAAAATCAATTCCCGCTGGAAGGGGCACACCTTGCAACACCCTGCTTCAGCTGCCACAAAAAACAGGAAAAATGGCAATTTCGTGACATTGGAATACGTTGCGTGGATTGCCACGAGGATATCCACCAGCCTTATCTTTCCCGCAAATATTATCCCGAACAGAATTGCAAGAGCTGTCACTCCCTGGAAAGCTGGAAACAGATCGGTTTTGACCACAACCAGACCA
>JARRQC010000025.1:25416-28765 GCA_037382165.1 bacterium
CGTTTTTCAGGAATTTCAACAAAATGCGTAAATTGTCACGACGATAAGCATGCCGGACAGTTTGAAGAAAATGGTGAGAACCGCTGTGCAAACTGTCACGAGAGTATAGATTGGAAGGCACGCTTGTTCGATCACAACAAGTCCAGGTTTGCCCTGGACGGGCAGCATAGCCAGGTTAGCTGCGCAGCCTGCCATAAACCGGCATCAATAAATGGTACTATAACCATACAATATAAATTTGAGGACATCAGATGCGAAAGCTGTCACTGATAGGACTATTACTGATCACCACACTATTGGCACATTCACAATCTCCCCATGGGGATGATCTGAATTTTGATTGCGACGACTGCCATACAACCCAGGGGTGGACGATGGAAAAGGGTAAGTACAGTTTTACCCATGATCTGACGGGGTTTGAACTGAAAGGCCAGCATGTGTCTCTGGATTGTCGCCAGTGCCATCAGACACTTGTATTTTCAGAAGCACGTACCGAGTGTTCTTCCTGCCATACCGATATGCATCAGCAGACTGTCGGCTTTGCCTGCGAGCGATGTCATAACGAGCAGTCATGGATCGTTAACAATATAGTCGATGTACATCGCCAGGGACGTTTTCCTTTAATGGGAGCTCACCTTAATGCAGATTGCCAGGACTGTCATCCTTCCGCTTCCCTCTTGTTGTTCGAGCCGGTGGGTGTAAATTGCATAGATTGTCACCAGGCTGACTACAATTCAACGACGGCTCCCAACCATATCGAAGCCGGATTTTCTGAAAATTGCACCGACTGTCACAAGATGAATGCATTTTCCTGGTCAGGTATTGATTTTACACATGATTTCTTTCCGCTGACAGAAGGACATGCCATTGCTGATTGCGGAGCCTGCCATCCGGGAGGTGACTTCAGCAACGCCAATCCTGAGTGCAGCAGCTGCCACCAGGAGGATTACGACCTAACGCAAAATCCGTCCCACGGAGCATCGGGCTTTTCCCTGGAATGCACTGAGTGCCATACGACTGCTCCAGGCTGGAAACCTGCAGAATTCAAACAACATGATACCCAGTACTTCCCTATTTATTCAGGAAGCCATAACGGAGAATGGGGCAACTGTGTGGATTGCCATCCGAATCCTTCCAATTATGCCATTTTTACCTGCACAGACTGCCATGAACACAACAAGGAAGAGATGGATGATGAACATGATGAGGTGGGGGGATACATTTATGAAAGTGCTGCCTGCCTCGAATGTCATCCAAACGGAGACGGGGAAGGCGGTTTCAACCATAATAACTCAAATTTCCCATTGACAGGGGCACACCTGACAACCATGTGCGCAGACTGCCATGTGGACGGTTACGAAGGTACATCCACATTTTGTGCCGACTGCCACCAGGTAGATTATGACCAGAGCACCAATCCGAATCATGGTGAATTGGACCTCGACATTGATTGTGCACAGTGCCACACCACAGCCCCGGATTGGAGTCCCGCAAGTTTTGATATCCACGACAACTACTATACACTCACCGGCGGGCATATCGATGTGGCCAATGATTGTATCAGTTGCCATAACGGGGATTATGTGAATACACCGACAGCCTGCAACGATTGTCATTCACAGGATTATGCCGATGCGGTCAATCCGGATCATACAGAGCTGAATCTATCGATCGTATGCGAGGAATGCCATACTACCAATCCCGGTTGGAACCCGGCAGAATTTGCGGTACATAATGATTATTACCCGCTTCTTGGTGCACATATTAACGTTGACTGCAATGCATGCCATGATGGAAACTACGAGGATACGCCCAATTCCTGTTTCGGATGCCACCAGCAGGACTATGCCGATACCGACAATCCTAACCATACGGACCTCAACCTGGCGACCACCTGTGAAGATTGCCATACCATAAACCCCGGATGGAGCCCGGCAGAATTTGCAGTGCACAATGATTTTTACCCGCTGGTGGGTGCGCATACAACTGTTGATTGCAACGCGTGTCATGACGGAAATTATGAGGATACACCCAATACCTGTTATGGCTGTCATGAAGATGACTACAACCAGACAACAGAACCTCCGCACGCAAGTGCCCAATTCTCAACCGATTGTGAATTGTGTCATACCCAATTCGCCTGGGAGCCCTCAACTTTCGACCATGACGCGCAGTATTTCCCGATCTACAGCGGAAGCCACCAGGGGGAATGGGAAAGCTGCATTGATTGTCATACCAATCCTACGAACTATTCGGTTTTCAGTTGTATCGACTGCCATGAGCATAACCAGGCCGATATGGATGATGAGCACGATGATGTTCCGGATTATGTTTACAACAGCCTGGCCTGTTTTGACTGCCACCCGACAGGCGAGGAAGATAAAATGAGATCGATCCGACCCAAAACAAAGTATATTATTGATTAGAATATTTACACTCATCGGTCTGATAACTTTTTTCCTTGCCAAATCGGCTGTGGCACAGATAGCTGATGAATGGATAGCGGGAAGGGTGTCGTATGTTACGACCAACAGTGTCTATGTCAAATTTGAGAATACAGAAAAGATTGAAACCGGGGATACGCTTTTTATTCTGACAGAGGGAGAAAGTATCCCTGCGCTGATAGTAAACAACAAATCCTCACTCTCCTGCGTATGTTCTCCTATTGAAGGCTTGTCTTTAGAGGAAGGTCAGGAAGTCTCCTTCAGGATTCCTGAAAAAGTCCCTGATGCAGGGAATGAACCTCAACCTGCCGATACTGCCGCTACTGTTCCTGTCGTTAGCCCGGTGGAAGAAGAAAAAGAGGAACCTGCTGAAAAGAAAAGGGTGCAGCAAATCGGCGGGCGTGTTTCCGTATCATCCTACACAAACTGGTCAAATGCGGTAGACAATATAAGCCAGCGGATGCGGTATACATTCTCTTTCGGGGGGCAACATCTCGGCGGCAGCAAATTGTCACTTGAAATGTATATGTCATTTATTCACCGAAATGAACATTGGGACGATATCAGGGAGTCTGTTTTCAACGGCCTGAAGATCTATAATTTCTCTCTCAGGTACGATATTTCGGAGAAAACCAGGATCTGGCTGGGCAGAAAGATCAATTACAGGCTGTCAAGCATGGGGGCGATTGACGGATTACAGTTCGAGCAGGTGCTGGGCACATTCACGCTGGGTGCCGTAGCTGGATCAAGACCCGATTATGAGGATTACGGACTGAATATGAACCTTTTTCAGTATGGGATATATGTAAGTCATGACTTCGAAAATGGTGCCGGCAGGATGGAAAATACCCTTGCCTTCATGGACCAGGAGAACGACTGGAACACAGACAGGCGGTTCATTTATT
>JARRQC010000026.1:0-15669 GCA_037382165.1 bacterium
GTTACATAACAGATTGCTTCTCCATAGGAGTTTTTCGGACGTCCTTCGTCCTCGCAATGACGGAAAGAGTCGAAGGGGAATCGTCATTGCGAGCAGGTTTCCTGCGAAGCCATCTGTAATTACTCCTATTCGTGATATCACAACTAATTTCTTCCGGTTCCATCTGAGAATGCTTCTCCATAGGAGTCCTTTGGACGTCGTTCCTCCTCGCAATGACGGTGAAGAAGTAGCAGGGTTCATCGCTTCGCCACAAAATAGGGGTTCAGAATATTCTCCTTATTATAAATCAATTCTTTCGTCTCATCCTCCGTCAGCACCACCTTCCCTCCCGATGCCAGCACGATGGCGTGCCCTGCTGCAGTATCCCATTCGGAGGTGGGACCGAAACGGGGATAAATATCTGCCAACCCCTCGGCCACCAGGCATAGCTTAAGGGAACTGCCTTTGGAGATAATCTCGATGTCGTCATGTTGCTTACGCAGCATGTCGACATAAGCCACCGTTTCCGGGCTCATGTGGGAGCGGCTGGCGACTACCCGGTAGGCATCATTTTCCTTTTTGAAAGGTAACTTTATTGCTCCAATAAGCGGGTTTTCAACGGTGGAAGCCTTCTCCCGTTTAAAGGCCCCTTCATTCCGGGAGCCAAAGAAGAGTGTATCGGTAACGGGTACATAAATGACACCCATGACCGGTTTACCCTTTTCGATCAGGGCGATATTCACGGTAAATTCCCCGTTGCGTTTGACGAACTCCTTTGTGCCGTCCAGCGGATCGACCAGCCAGAAACGGTCCCAGTACCTTCTTTCCGCAAAGGGAATGCCTCGCCCTTCCTCGCTGAGGATGGGTATGTCGCTTTCTTTCAGCGCTTCGGCGATGACCTCATGTGCCTTGCGGTCGGCCAGCGTTAGTGGCGAGTTGTCGGATTTGAGTTCCACCTCGAAATTGTCGGAGTTGTAGACTTTGAGGATGGCGTGGCCGGCTTGAATTGCTGCCTTAATGGCTATATTAAAGATCTCAATCATTTCCTCATTCGTTTATTGAATTCTTGTTGGTTTTGCCCTACGTAGTAGATTGCTTCGTCGGCTGGGGCCTCCTCGCAATGACGGTAAATAACCAGACTTACCCCAACTTCACCCCAAACTGCAGTATCAATCCGCCCACAGCGGCGATGGCGTAAAGGATGGTCAGCGGCAGTCCGATGCGGAAAAAATCCTTGAAAGTATATCGTCCCGGCCCATAGATCATCAGGTTGGTCTGGTAGCCGATGGGGGTAACGAAGCTGGCGGCACCGGCAAAGGCGACCAGAAGGATAAATGGTTTCGGATCCAGCCCCAGATTAACTGCCAGGGTGATCGCAATGGGAAAGACCAGCGCCACAGCAGCCTTGTTGGTTACGATCGCACCCAGAAAATTGGTCAGCACGAAGATTCCTGCCATGACCCCGACGATGCCCAGTGGTGTGAGCATTTCAAAGGTATTGTTTGAAACCCAGTCCGCCAGCCCGGTTTTCACCATCGCAGTTCCCAGAGCCAGGGAGAGGGCGATGACCAGCACCAGGTTAAAATCGATACTTTTTCCCAGGTCTTTCGGAGAGACAATGCCCATCACTGATATTACGATCAGCAGGGTGATCAGTGAAATGAACAGGGAGGTAATCCCTGTTGCGGCCAGCAGGATAGCGGCAATGGCCCCACCGATCAGTGTCACCCGTTTATAGAGTGGCATGGTCGTGAATTCCTTGATAACGTTAATGGAATAGAGATCCTTGGTTTCCGACATGCTTTTGTTAAAATCCTCACCCGTGATCAGCAGCAATACATCACCGGCTTCCAGCCGGGTTTCCCCGATCTTGCCGCTGATTCGTTCCCCGTTGCGGTGAATGGCAACAATGGCGGCATCGAACTTTCCGCGAAAGCCTGTCTCTTTCACCGTTTTGGATACCAGGGTGGAGTTGTAGGGTACCACTACCTCGACCAACTCTGTATGCGGCATCTTGCCATACATGCCGAGCTGTGCCAGTTGAAGTCCTTCACGGGAGCCCATAAGGTCGGAGATGGATTCGGTGTTACCGGCAAAAAGCAGGATATCATCTGATAATATCTTGGTTCGTGGGGTGACAGGCTTAATAGACTCCGTACCGCGGATGATCTCCACCAGGAACAAGCCCTTCAGGTTGCGAAATTCTGCTTCCTCGATGGTCTTGCCGATAAAATATGCCTTGTTACTTACCCGTACTTCAGCGATATATTCTCTTGTGTTGTCAGAGAGTGCTTCAACAAAATCTTTCCTTGCCGGCAGCAGCTTGTTGCTGAACACGACCAGATATACTACACCGATAATGATCATCGGCACTCCCACGAAGGAGAAGTCGAATATGTTCAGCGGCTGAAGTCCCGGGATGATCTTTTGATCCACCACAAGGCTGTTGACCACCAGGTTGGTTGAAGTGCCGATAAGGGTGGCACAACCTCCGAGAATGGCAGCGTAGGAAAGGGGGATGAGTAGCTTTGAGGGGGCGATCCCATTGCGTTTGCTCCACACTGTGACATAAGGCATCATGATGGCTACCAGTGGTATATTGTTGAGGAAGGCGGAGAAGCTGGCGACCATGAGGGTCATGCGTCCCAGGAATTGCTTACGTGTCTTGGCCCGCTGAAACAGCCTGTTGAAGGCGGTATCGATCAATGCTGATTTTTTGATGGTATCACCGAGGACCAGCAGCATCACGATGACGGCGATCTGTTCGTTGGCGAATCCGGTCAGGATCTCGGAAGGGGAGAGGATACCCGTGATGCCCAGCACGATAATGCCTATGGTAAAGGTGAACCCGGGACCAAAAATATTCCGGTACAGGGACACGATGATAAAGGCGATAACGATAAGTACGATGAGGGCGTCGGGGGCCATGAAGGGAGGCTAATTGTTAAATCTTAATTGTGAATGGGTAATGGTAAATTGTTACTAATGAAATGATTATTGTTATGAATTGATTTAAGCCATCTGAGTTTACTTCTGAGATTAAATATTGTGTTCCCATTCATCAGTGTTTCAATATAGATTGCTTCGCCGGCTGGCGCCTGGCCCGCAATGACGGAAAGGCAGGCAAGGACGGGCAAACCATGCTATCTGAGGTTCTCGTAATACCATTTCGCCACCAACTCAAACCCTTGTCTTGCATCATATTGTGGGTTGTAGCCGAGCATGTGGCGGGCTTTGTCGATGCTGGCCTGGGAATGGGGAATGTCGCCTTCGCGGAAAGGCCCGATGACCGGCTCGATGCCAGCTATTGCAGGATCTTCTTTGGCGAGGTTGTCACGCAGGGCCCTGAATAGCTCGATCAGCGTCGTGTTGCCCCCGTAAGCGACATTGAACACCTGATGGACATACTCCTTGCCATCGACCGTCAGGTCGGCAGCAGGCGCCAGCATGGCTTTCTCGTTGGCCTCGCACACGTTCCTGATGTAAGTGAAATCGCGACTGTAGGTTTCATCACCGTTGATGGTGGGTCGCTCATGCCTGATGAGCAGCTTGACCCAAAGGGGGATCACTGCCGCATATGCCCCATCCGGTGTCTGGTTCTTACCAAATACATTGAAATAACGCAGACCGACACATTCCATTCCATATGTACGTGAGAAAACGTCGGCATAGAGTTCATTGACGAGCTTGGTCACCGCATAGGGTGACAGCGGGCGACCGATCTCATCCTCCACTTTAGGCAGTTTCACCGAATCGCCATAGGTGGAGGAACTGGCGGCATAGACAAAACGTTTGACGCCCGCATCTCGTGCTGCGACCAGCATATTGACGAAACCATCAATGTTGGCCGAGTTGGTGTTGATGGGATCTTTTATGGAGCGGGGGACACTGCCCAGTGCTGCCTGGTGAAGAACAAAGTCGGCACCTTCAACGGCTTTCTGGCAATCTTCCAGGCTACGGATGTCACCTTCGATGAAATTAAAGTCCGGGTTTGACTGAAAATCTTCAATATTGTGCCGGAATCCGGTAGCGAAATTGTCCATTCCAACCACATCGTATCCAAGTGCCAAAAAGTGTTCCACAAGATTGGAGCCAATAAAGCCAGCAGCTCCTGTGATCAGTATTTTCTTTTGACTACTTCCCATTTAATCATTCTTGTTTGGTTAATCTTATAAACGGCCGTCTACCATCTTTTTGTCCACAACGGCTTTGATATCATACAACACCCCTGAACCATTCCGCAGGCTGTTGATATCCATGTCTTTGAACTCATTGTGGGCGACAGCGACCACCACTGCATCATAATCTTTCCGATCCACTTCCTTTTTCAATGTGATACCGTATTCCTCTTTTACTTCCTCCGGGTCAGCCCAGGGATCATAAACATCTAACTTACAACCGAAAGACTGTAATTCTTCGATTACATCGATCACCCGGGAGTTGCGGATATCGGGGCAGTTTTCCTTAAAAGTGATACCCATGACCAGTACGCTGGATCCCTCGATGCGATGTCCTTTTTTTATCATCAGCTTGACCACATCACCCGCTACACGGAAGCCCATGCTGTCGTTGAGGCGTCGTCCTGCCAGGATGATCTCCGGGTTGTATCCGATCTCCTGGGCTTTGTGTGTCAGGTAATAGGGATCGATGCCTATGCAATGACCACCCACGAGCCCGGGACGGAACGGCAGAAAATTCCATTTGGTGCCGGCAGCTTCCAGCACATCCATGGTGTCAATACCCATCTTCCCGAAGATGACGCTGAGTTCATTGACAAAAGCGATGTTGATATCGCGCTGCGAATTTTCGATCACCTTGGCGGCTTCAGCCACGCGTATGGAAGAGGCTTTGTGGGTTCCGGCAGTGATAATGCTTTTGTATAGTTGATCAACTTCTTCAGCGATTTCGGATGTGCTGCCGGAGGTGACTTTAAGGATTTTGGTAACGGTGTGTACCTTATCGCCGGGATTAATTCTTTCGGGAGAATATCCGGCAAAGAAATCCTTATTGTATTTCAATCCGCTGACCTTTTCGATAACAGGAATGCAATCTTCTTCAGTGGCGCCAGGATAGACTGTAGATTCGTAAATGACAATATCACCCTTTTTGATCACCTTGCCGATGGTTTCGCTGGCCTTGATCAGGGGGGTGAGGTCGGGGCGCTTGTAGTTGTCGATAGGAGTAGGAACCGTAACGATATAAATGTTGGAATCGGAAATATCATCAAGGCGTGTAGTGAGGTAAAGACCTTTGTCCGCAGGTTGATTCCTGGATAGTACAGCCTGCAGGTCTTCATCTTCCACCTCCAGGGTGGCGTCATGTCCGCCGTTTAGTTCATTTACACGTGATAAGTTGATATCAAAACCAATGGTGGGATACTTCCTGGCAAATTCAACGGCAAGAGGTAGTCCGACGTAACCGAGTCCGATTATGGTGATCTTTTTCATGGATGTAAATTGTGATTGAGTAATGTTTTTTACAATTTCAAATAGGACGGCAAAAATAAGCAAACGCCCCTGTGGGCAATGCGTAAATGGTTTGATTTGAGTTCAATGATGAATGATTAGTGATAAATGATGAGTTGATGTATTTTTATTTTTTAATCAGTTTTCTAAATTCTTCATCGTTAATCCTTCCAATCACAGCTTCGCCTTCTAAGTCACATACAAAAATTGCAAGTAACTGAATACCAATAATCTATACTCAACTCCCTCAGGCTTTCCAGACAAGCAACAATGAATGGTTGTTGTTATCTTTTAACCGGCTTCTCAAATCATCTGGTCCCAGGATCTTATACCTTACCTTTCGTTTGATCAGTTTTTCCGCTTTTGCAGTTAATCCATCCAGGTAAGTTTCGTCAATGTCATCACCCACCAACCACAGATCAATTACCGGGCTGTCATTGCCTCGTGCCAGATCACCCACCAGGTACACCTCCTCCAGTTTACCCAGTTTGACGATCACTTTTTCAATGATCCGGTCAATACCCACATATTTGAGCAGCAGGTTATGTAATTCGGGGAAAAGTGGATGGGAGGTGTTGGCCTGGAATACTTTTTTCTTGCCATCCATGGCGGAAACAAGCAGGCCTGCATTTTCAAAACGGTTTAGCTCCTGGCGGATGGCATTGGTCGATTCGCCAAACTCTGGTTCAAGTGACCGCAGATATCCGGTATTCTCACTGTTCAGGAAAAATTTCAACAGTAGTTTTATCCTGGTTTTAGATGTAATGAGTGCCTCGAGCATGGTTATTGAGTAACAAAAGTACTCAACATATAATTCCGTGCAAGAAAAAAAGAGAAAAATTAGCGGCTTCGCGCTTTTTTAAAGATGATATTATGCCATGCCTTTAAAAAATACTTCAGGTCGGTGAGCCGGGGACTTTTCTCATAGGCGGTGAGGTATCGCATTTCAGATTCCATGATTTCCTCCAGCGTGGTGGGCATATCCGCATAGAAAGGCGGGATCAGTCCGGGTTTATGTTTTATCCTTTTGGCCTTAAGCTCGTCAGAATACAGGTTGAAATACTGTCTGCTCAGGGGTCGGACACCCACGATTTTCATATCGCCTTTCAGTACATTGAAAAGCATGGGGACTTCATCCAGCCAGAATTTCCGGAAGAACTTACCTTCGGTGGTGATGCGGAAGTCGTTGGCAAATTTACCTCCTTCCTGCAGGTGATTTTGACTGTAAACATAATCCTGCAGATATTCTGAATAAGCATGCATAGTGCGCAGCTTGAACACATTAAACATCTCTCCGTCTTTTCCATACCGCTTCAGGCGGACAATGGGTCCATAAGTAGGTTTGGCGGGATATTGGGGCGCCTTGACCTTTCGGCAGACAAAGTACTGAACATCACCTATCTCCCTGGTCTCGACGAGTTCAAAACCGCAGGAATATAGTCTGCCGTAGGTTTCTGCCCTGGACAACACACGGTTCCTTCCTTTGGTGATGGCGAAGTAGATCTTTTTCACTACCGGGAGTTTGGGAGTAACGCGCTTGATAAATACATCAATTGTGTCGTGAATCCAATTGAGAGGAAATATGCTTTTCCTCAGGATACGGGCCTTACGCCTGACATACGTTTCCACGTTGTCAATAAAAATACCATCAACCTCAAGTTTGCCGTTCACGGATTCAAAGAACTTATTGATCCGCCTGATGTCATTGATCCTTTTCAGGTTGACAATATTCTTGAATTTACGGGCAGGGATCTTTTCTATATTGAACCGGGTAGTGGTAGATGTCACCATGGTTGAACCGTCCAGAAGATCTACATTTTCGTTAATCAACTGGAAAGCTTCTTCACCTACTTCGTGAAGAACCAGGTCAGAAAGATTGTCATATTTAGAGTTCAACGAATCGGGCTGGAGAACTTCTTTTTTCTCCTGTTCAATTGTTGGTGTCTCTGCCTTTGCATCCTTGATGGACCCCGCTAAGGACATGCTGGCAATTTTTTTAATCTAGGCAAAGATAGCAATTGAATCCAACCTTTACCTCAAGAGAATCCAATACTTAGTAATTTAATAGTTACTTAACGTAACCGGATGAATACGATAAGTGATCCTGATGGCTTTCACTATTTGCTTCTGGCCTTCCTGAAGAAAATATTATAGAATGCTTTAAATAAATATTTTATGTCAGTTACCAGGGGTTCTTTTTCATACTGCTTCAGGTAACGCATTTCAGACGCCATGATCTCTTCGAGGGTTTCCGGCATATCAGCATAAAATGGGGGAATCAGACCCGGTTTGTGCTGGATGCGCATTGCTTTCAATTCGTCGGTATATAAATTGTAGTATTGCGAGCTCAAAGGCCTGACGCCAACAAGCTTCATTTGCCTCTTCAACAGGTTGATAAACATGGGTAGTTCATCCAGCCAGAACTTCCTGAATAGCTTACCTTCCGTGGTGATTCGGAAATCATTGGCAAATTTACCCCCCTGTTGTAGATCGTTCATCCTGAATACATAATCCTGCAGGTATTCGGAATACGCATGCATGGTGCGCAATTTATAAACGTTGAACAGTTTGCCATCTTTTCCGTGCCTTTTGAGCCGGATCAGCGGGCCGTAGGTTGGGGTCATGTCAAAGGCGGGTTTTCCGGTCTTTTTTACAACAAAATAAAGCCTGTCGTTGACAAATTGCTCATGGACAATTTCAAATCCACAGGAATAGAGCCGGCCGAATGTTTCTGCCTTGGAAAGCACCCTGTTATGCCCCCTGGTGATAATGAAGTAAAATTTTTTCAAGACAGGTATTTTCGGGACAACACGTTTGAAAAATACATCTATCGTATAATGGACCCAGTTCAGAGGGTAAAAGGATTTTTTGAGTATCCTGGCTTTTCTGTTGGAATAGGTCTCAACGGAGCTGACAAATTTGCCACCCAAAGGAAGCCTGGCATTGACAGCTTCAAAGAATTTGTTGATGCGCCGGATATCATTGATCCTTTTCAGGTTTACAATGCTTTTCAGTTTGGTTTCCGGTAGTTTGTTGATGTTGAATACAGTAGTTGTTGAGGCGATATGCGTTGCTTCATCGATAATATCCACATGCTTCTTGATCAACTCAAGAACCTTTTCGCTACTTTCATTGACAATAAGTTCTTCCAGCGAATCGAACTTTGTCCTGCTTGAAGTCTTGCTATAATCCGGTTTTTCTTGTTTTTTCTTTTTCGCAATGGCAATATCGGAAAACGATATCTTTTGCTGTAGATCAATGATTGAAGCTCCCAAATGCATATTTTCAGATGTTTCGTTAGATTGTGATGATTTAAAGCCGGTTAAGCCGAGTGCCGACATCAATCGTAACAAGACCTGGTTTTGATCTTGTGCTGATACTGCCAGATGATCCAGCTTTTCCAGTATATCATGATCAAGGCTCTTTCGTTCTCTTTGTGTTGAATGCAGTTTATCTGCGCTATCCATCTTGCTGCCTGTTCAGAATTAGACGCAAAGGAAACATCTCATACCTATTTATGGGATATCGTCAGACTCACAAAAAATATACAGGTGGGAAATAGGTATATACAATATATATACAAAAGGAAATATATTATTGATAAAGAACAGTTTATAATATGTTAGAAAAAATATATTTAAAAATGAGAAGAAGAAATAAACCGGAAACCTGCCATTTAGATTCAGTGTTGAGATATCCAGGGAGGGTGAGTGTAGTGGCAAAAAATGATAACTCCTTTTGAATTGAAATGGAGATTATCACGCTAACCTTTCGTCCTGTGAGCCGAAGGTAGAATGTTTTGAACATAAGCGTTCCAGGAACAGCTCACCTTCATTGGGCTATTCGAGTGAAAAAGAAAATAGAATGGGAAAAAAAGAAGAGACTAACCGTTTCGCTGAACGATCAGTCGTTTGACCTGATTTTTCAGGTTTTGCAAGACCAGTTCGCGGAACCAGCCAAAACCCGGATCAAACCAGCGTTGTGGGTGGGTATTGATAATAATTTTAGGAGGTAATTTACCGGCTTTTGCCAGGGAAATGAAATGGGGGGTGCTTTCTACCTCGATATGGAAACCTGAGTCCACTTTGTCACGGACGCTCACGCCGGTGGAATTCCAGCTGCGTCCTGTATCGGTGATGTAAAAGACATCATGATAATCAATATCAAAGTAAGGTTCGGCAATGATGCCATAATCCTTGTAATTGTAATCTTCCCAGATCAGGCGGTTGTCCCATTTGCTCATCGGGCTTCCATGCATGCAGGCTGTAGTGACGGGATAAAACCGGCGGAAATAGGCCAGGTTCTTTTCCCACCTGTCGATGGCCTTCTTTTTGTCGCCCTTTGCAAGGGTGAGGTCTTCATAGTGATATCCGATCTCATGTCCCAAATCCCTTACCGCCTCGATCAGACGGGGCTGGTTGCTTTCTTTGACAATGCGGTAATAATAACTCGCCTGAAGTCCCAGCGAATGTTCAATTTTCGCCAGGTCAAGTCCGTTCTGAGGTAGTTTATCCACATCGTGCCTCAGAACGACAACCTTTTTGCCGGGATTTTGTACAAACTGTTCAAAGGTCTGGAACGTATAACCGCTATCCTTTAGGGATTCCAGTAATTCCTTATATATTTTCTGGGTGAAATCCATGAGATCAGAATTGATTTTTCTTCAGCCAGTGAACAAACCGGGATATGCCGGTCTGAAAATCAAATTGGGGATTATAACCTATTTCCGATTTGGACCTGTCGATATCCGCATAGGTCAGCCGGACATCACCAGGCTGCTGCGGCTTAAAATCGATTTTAGCCTTTTCACCCAGGGCATCTTCCAGGGCTTTGATCATCTCAAGCACAGAAACCGTCCTGGAATTGCCAAAATTAAATACGTTATATCCTTTCAGGTTTTGTATTGCCCGATTGATCCCGGAAACCGTATCATCCACATAGGTAAAGTCCCTTTTGAAAGACCCATCACCATACACAGGAACGGGTTTGCCTTGAAGTATGAGCCGGGCAAACTTGTGAATGGCCAGATCCGGCCGCTGCCGGGGACCATAGACCGTGAAAAAGCGAAGGCAGGAAATGTCGATATCGTAGAGGGAATGGTAAGTGTAGCAAAGCAACTCGCCTGATTTTTTTGAGGCGGCATAAGGGGATATGGGGTGATCCACAAAATCGTTCTCCGCAAAAGGGATCTTTTCATTGTTTCCATAAACCGAAGAGGAGGAGGCAAAGACCATTTTCTTTACACCAAACCGGTTGGCATGCTCAAGGATGTTGATCGTGCCGTTGATATTGACATCGAAGTAGTCCTGGGGATTTTCCACGGAAGGCCTTACTCCGGCTTTTGCGGCCAGATGAACGATCAGGTTGAAAGCGTGGTTTTCAAACAATTGTGTCAGCAGTTCCTTATCACGGATATCCCCTTCCACAAGGGTAAATTCAGGGTGGTTCTTAAAACCTGAAATGTTCTTCTCTTTAATGTTCCGGTCATAGAAGTCATCGAAATTATCCAGGCAAACCACCTGGTGACCCTGATCAAGCAGACTTTCCGTCAAATGGCTGCCGATGAATCCGGCTCCGCCGGTGAGCAATATTCTGTGCATAGGGTTAATTTCTGAATTTCAGCTGATGATCAGGTTCTTTCAGCATGATATCGGCACTTTCCGGGTAATGTTCCATAAACCAGACCAAAAAACGGGTAACGTTTATCTTTTCCCGGAGCATCCTTTCACGGCCTTTCAGTGTTTTTTCCTTCAGTCCCGGATCTGCCGTCAGGCTTTTCACTTTTTCAATGACCCCCCGGCTGTCCCTGAAATTATATACCGTCCCATATTTTTCCTGGTCTTCATTATAGCATCTTTCCAGCGAATTGACATAGATGGCAGGAGTTCCCAGTACACCTGATTCAGAGGCCATGGTAGCTCCTTCACCGACAAATAAAGTTGCCTGTGAAAGCACATCATGCATTTTTTCAGGTGGAATCCTGATCTGGTATTTTACAAGGTCTTCGGGCAATGTCCCCTCTGCAGAAATAAAGACTTTCATTTTTTCTTCCAATACCCTGACCAGTTCAAGTTTTGTATCCCTAGTCAGGCCTCCCTGGCCGATATCATGTGTGGCGCTCCAGGATACAAAACGCAGCAGAGCAAAGGGTTCCCCCCCTGCAAGCCCCAGTAGCTGACGAATATTCCCATCCGGTGTAAAGACAGCCGGATGCAGGTAGGCAAGCTCATGGTAACCCAGGTAACGAATTTGTTTGGGCCCCAGGTCCTCTTTCAATTCATGGGGGGTGAGAACATGTCTGGTGAAGGGGAGATACAATCTCATTTGTTCCCAGTTGCCTGAATCTTCCATGGACACGTGAGGTTTCTGCATCAGCCAGGCAATTTGGGCAGCGTATAGCGAGCCATGGCTCAAAAACAGGTCTGGCTTGAATTTCAGGGCAGTCTGAAACATTTTCATGTTGAATTTGGCCAGCCCGTAAATCTTTCCGGTCTTTGTCCGGAAGTGTTTCCCGAAACTGACATATTCCAGTCCGGCTGCTTCCAGGAGCTCTATCTCGAATTCCTTCTGCCGGCAGGTGAAAAGGACCTTATGCCCCTTTTCAAAAAGCTGCTGTGCCATGGGACGGAAAAGGTGCACATGGCCCGGGTGCCCGATGTCTATAAGCAATCTCATTTTCTGGCCAGGATGCTCTTGGCGGCATATACCTGCTGACCCAGTTCGACAGCCGGCTGGTAGGATTGTGGCAGGATGACATCTACCTGCGATCCAAAACGGATCATGCCAAACCATTTTCCACGGTTAATATCTTCTCCCTCCTTTACATAACTGTCTCGGGCAATGGCCATCGGATCCTTAAGTGAGAGAAACTGTCCGGGTATGTGTTTGTTCAAAATAATCTTACCATCTATCGGTGAACAGTTCTTATGCACGTCGAAGGGTGTCATATTGATGCCGATAAGCCAGCAGGGCGTGTGCAGCAGATCGGTCTGTGCAACTTCATGCAGCGAAGCTTTAAGACCTCTTTTCTCAGCAATGGGAACTTCCCCGGCTTCCACCTTCGTAATGTAGATAATGTTGCCATCGGCCGGAGAGATAATTTCCCGATCTGAAGCAGTAACTTTCCGGTTGGGTGTCCGCCAGAACCTGATCATGGTTAGCATGAAGGCAAAACCCAGCACGAATCCGGGAGATAAAATATAGTATATCCAATGGTATTCGTGTGGAACCAGAAGACGGCTCGCCAGAAAAAGCACTACTGAAAGCAGTATCGCAATGACATTGTCACTGTAGAGAAATTGAAGGCTTATCCGGGTTTTTTTGTGCAGGTATAAATACACCAGTGTGCTGATTACTGCACTCTCAAGGGTAAAGATTATCAATTCTTTCATTTGTTTACCTTTTGACTATAAAATAGGGAACGTAGAGCATTTCCCAGAATGCCGGCATCAGGTCCTTAATGTCCCATACCGCATACTTTGTATTTTTTCTTGTTTTCGGCACGTTGATACCCTTCATCTTCATGTTGATGATGGTGGGGATATCCGTCATCAGGTGCCTGAAGGTGGCTTCTTTTTGATCGCTCTTCACGACCGGTTCCAGGCCGTAAATGTAATGATAAAGGCTCATCAATATAGGTGATTCACTCCTTTCTGCTATGGAATGCCATTTCCAGGAACGGGGATTGACTTCCAGGAACTTGTATTGATTATCCCTTTCATCATATTTGAATTCCACTTCACACACTCCTTTGAAATCGATAGCAGAAAGCAATTTTACGGCATAATCAACCAGTAAAGGAAGGTCCACAGTTTCCGCATAGGTAGTGGCATTGCCGAAATCCGGAGGATGTTGTCGTGCACGACGTGCCGTAAGCGTTACCAGGGGTTTTTTGCCATCGAACATAAAGCAGGCGGAATACTGGTGAGCACTATTTCCGGGAATGATATCCTGGATGATGATCTCATCACGGGGTATGATGGTCAGCGCCTTTTGATAATTTTCTTCTACTTCCTCCAGATTCTGGCATACAAACACCTTGGTCTTGAAACTGGAGTAAAAGGTGTGCATCACAGCGGGCTTGATAATGCAGGGATACGTCAGGTCCATTTTCGAGATCTCTGCCCAGCTGTCACCCATCCAGGTTTTAGGGATTGGAATGCCAAGCGATGGGGCCAGCCTGTAGGAAAGCCGTTTATTGAAAAAGTGTTCCAACACATCGAAGGAGTCCGTACTTACCTTGAAATGTTCTGACAGTTCGTCTTTCTTCTTGCTGAGTAACTCAACCACACCGTCGTTGGTGGGTACCAGCATCCAGTCTTTGTAATTGCCCTGATTTCCCAGCAATACCAGTTTTTCAAATAATTTCCCTTTTTCGTAATGAAAGAATTTTTCACAGTAACGGGAATGCCGGGTAAGGTTGGGCTTGTTGTCGTCGAGCAGGATAACCCGGATGCCGTTTTTACCATAGATCCGGGTAATACCCAGACCCTGGACATGGCCGCCGATGACCACAACACCGTGTTTATATTTTACTGAATGATTCAATTATTCCTTAGGGTTGATTGCCTTTTTGTAAATGCTGATAATATTTTTTGAAACGATGCGATCATCAAGATCTTTGATGGTTTTTCTGCCCGTGGTCTTACGATTGAATGCCAGGGCTTTTTTCAGTTTTTCCGCCACATCTTCCGGGTCAAAGTCAATGATATAACAACCCGGCGTATCTCCCAATACCTCCACGACATCCCCCACCGGTGTAGCCAGAATGGGGGTGTTGCATGCCATGGCCTCCTTGATCACGTTTGGCGATCCTTCATTGTAGGAGGTCAGCACAAAGACATTGCAGGCATTCAGATAATCAGGAAAAACCTTATTGTCAATGGGGTAAGGATTCAGCACCTCAAAATCTTTAGTTTCGATCAACTTTTCTGCCTCAAGCAAAAGTTTGAAATTTTTCCTGGGATCATCCGGTTTGGCCAGGAACAGCACCAGTTTTTTATCCAGCGGCAAACTTAGTTTCTTTCTACTTTCCATCATGTCGCCGGGAGCGAATTTGGTGAAATTAACGCCGTTGGGTATTATTTTAGTGATTCTTCTCCGGTAGATGTATTTTTCTATGTTCTTTGATTTCACGATGATGCCTTTCACAAAGGGCTGGATGATCTGGGTGATCATCATGTAAAAATAGCTTGACGGTATTCTTTTGCCTTTTGTGTCATAGTCGCCGTAGGCATCACTCCCCATCACCGAAAGGACGACGGGTGTGCGTGTAAACGTCAGCAAGGTTACCAACCCGATCAGTGAATAATGGGCATGTACCACATCATAGCTGTTTTCACGGATCACTTTTCTCAGCCTTGAAATATTCTGCAAATAGCCTTTGATCCCTTTACCCACCACGGTATAAAAGTCGAGATCCAAACCGGCCTCCCTCAGTGATTCTCCCTGGTTTCGGATGAAAGGAACGATACCATAATGAGAATTCCCGCTGCTGACGAACAAAACTTTCATGTCAACCTGCAAAATTACGAGCTATCCAATGACTAAGGGACAATATTTTGATAAGATCGGGCACATTTCGCTGCTCTTTCATTTCCCGCTCAAATACCGATCTTTTAAACAACGCTTCATGCCATGGGATTTCATCCAGCTTATTTCGATTGCGATGAAACGCCTCCCGAACGCAGAAAGGATCCTCCACCGTTGCGGATTGATTTTTATTACGCAGGAAATTGACACCGATTTTCAATTTGCCCGGTGCCGTGTTCAGATCGTGCGGACTGTATCCCTTGGCAGTATCCATCGTGTAGAGCGAAGATCCGCTTTTTTTGATCAATTCAGCATAAAACAGCTGCCCTTTGAACCTTTTCAGTGGATTATGTTCAAAGAAGTCGCTGTAAACTCCCGATAGCCCGGTTCGCATCAGTTCCCTTATAAAAGTAAAATCAAAATAAGGTGCCCGGTTGTTAAGGTAACGGTTAAATACTTTGATCTCCTGCCCGAAATAACCCCTGAACATAACATCAAAAACCAGCCTGTAAAAAGCCTGGTTTTTGTCTCCGCCTGTGAAGAAATATCCCGACCTGGCCATATATTCCTTCAGGTCATCTGTTTCTTTTTCGAACGTACTCATCTGAAGGTATTCCAGGTTCTTTCCACCAAATAACTCCTGAAAGGCTGATTCCGCATCATCGTGGGTAAAGAGCGTATAGGTCCCTTTTGA
>JARRQC010000027.1:0-18063 GCA_037382165.1 bacterium
ATCCGCTGCTTCGACAACCTCCTCAATTGAGGTTTTTTGCATGCAGTCCGGCAAATTGACATTGGTCATGACGACAATGGTGCAGACCCGCATTCCGCTATGCACGCCGGCAATAACCTCCGAAACCGTCGACATACCGACGGTGTCGGCGCCGATTAATTTTAGAAAACGGGTTTCCGCCGGTGTTTCAAGACTTGGACCGGTGAGGCTTACGTAAACCCCTTTCCGCAAGGGTATGCCGTTTACCAGAGCGCTTTTGCGGGCCAGTTGCAGCAGGATAATTGAACTATTTGAAAATATTTAATATATTAATTTATCTCTGTATCATTATTGTTACTCTGAGTTAATGGCGATTAGAACTGCTTGTTCAGATGGCGGAAGACTTTGGCCTAGACGGTATACAAAAATTGGTCGATGAATTGGATTCATGCTAATTTTACAAATTTTTTGGATTATGTAGCGCAATACAAAAAATTGCTGATTTTTAGCGGCTATGCGTCCACAATTGATAAATTTTGTGGGTGTCTTTTGGGAATCTGAAATAAATCGCATACGCTATAAGTTCGAAAGTGCTCAATGGAAACGTCATAACTTGGAGGTATCCATATGAAGGTAGTTACTAAAGTTGAAGAGGCAATCAATTCCACGAATCTCCCTCCCAGGAGCCGCATATATTCAGCTGGAAATGCAGCGACACCTCAGGTTCTGCTCCAGCAGCTTACCCGCGACGAATCCATCAGGGATGTCGAACTTTTTGGTGTACTCCTCATAGGCGAAATAGATGCTCTTTTTTCCAAGGAGTGCTGTAATCGAGTTACTCACCGGGTCATCTTTAACAGCAAGCACTCCCGGGACGCGGTGAATAAAGAGTTGGCCATGTATCAACTGATCCATCTCTCGGACATTCCCAGGCAGCTGAAAAGATACATTCCGCCAAACGTTGCCTTCATATCAGTGAGCGGTCCCGATAACGGCGGGAATTATAGTCTGGGAGTTTCTGTCGAAGGAGTGTTGGCCGCCATTCAGGTCGCCAAAGCGAACGGAGGTATCGTCATTGCAGAGCGCAATTCGCGGATGCCTTTCGTGCTGGGTACAACCATAACCGCCGAGATGATCGACTTCCTGATAGATACAGAATACGAGCTTCCTATCAATCCTTCACATGAAGCCGATGTGAGAAGCAAAAGGATTGGGAAAATCATTGCCCAGCTGTATATCCGCGATGGGTCCACTCTCCAATTCGGTATCGGTGTGGTACCGGAGGTAGTAACGGAGGCTGTGCTCGAGAAAGGTGTAAAGGATCTGGGTATTCATACAGAGCTGTTTGCTACGGCGATGAGGAACCTGGTCAAAGCAGGCGTAGTCACCAATAAGTACCTTGAGACGGAATTCTCTATAGCTACGCTGTTTCTGGCTGAAAGCGAGGAGGGCTACAACTGGCTCAACTATAATAGTTCAGTTCAGAGCAGGCCTTGTGACGTTACGAACAATATACGGAACATCGCCAGAGCACCGAACATGGTGGCTATCAACAGTGCCATCGGAGTCGACCTCCATGGGAATATTTGGGCTGATTCCCTAAATGCCCGTAATATCTACAGCGGGATAGGTGGTCAATCAGACTTTCTCAGGGGAGCCTATCTCTCCAAGAACGGGGTACCCATTATAGCGATGAAGTCAACTACTGAGAAAGGACTATCAAAGATAATGTCCAAATCACCGGAGGGTATTTCCGCCACGGCTATAGCCGCCGATCCGGTGGTTATCGTGACGGAATATGGGGCCTTCGATCCCCGGGGTCTGAGTATCTGCGAGCATGCCGTGGGTATTGCGCATCTGGCCGAATTCGATGTCCGGGAGAAACTACTCAAGCACATTTATGAGAGCGACCGATTTCACAAGCCGCGCCAGGCACTGAGCGACAGACGTCCGAAGGGATTCATCCCCTTCGAGGATGTGTAGAATTGGGTTGTTTCATTACTGAAGGGCATATTTCATAAGGATTTATGCCATGGCTGGTTACCAAAACATCTTTTCCCCCATGTAGCGCTTCAAGGGTAACCTTGTATGAAAAGGATCGAAGACAGGATCAGCATAAAATCTTTTATTGTTCTTATAGGCTTATTTCTGTTGCTGGTTTTTGTATAGCTTTTCCTAGTAACTTACGAGGGAATAGAGTCGAATATAAGGATAACGTACGTTGACTAGTCCTGAGCGATATAGAGAGCTTTTCAATCCATCATATTTTTTTCGCTTCTTTTCAAAAACTATTCTAACAGAAAAAGACAAATAAGGGGGTACCATGAAGCAGCAGTCAATGCATGAATTTGTGGTAAGACTTGATAAAATAAATCAACTTCACAGAGTAAAAGGCCCTGTAAGAGCAGATGAACTGCCATCAATGATGGAAGCAGTAAAAGATAAAGCTCTATTTGTTGAAAAAGTAAAAGATCATAACTTTCAGTTTCTTGCAGGCGCATATTCTACTAGAGCGCAATATGCTGATGCCCTGGAGTGTGAGATAAGAGAGCTTCCTTCAAAATTATCTGAAGTAGCAACAAGAAGGCATAAACCTGTAATGGTAAATACAGCCCCATGCAAAGAGGTAATATTGAAGGGAGATGATGTTGACCTGGCTATATTTCCACTATTTCTGCATCACCCTTATGATGGCAATGCATATATTCAGGATACGAATATAATTTCACGCAATCTTGAAACAGGTTTAATCAATTGGGGCATGTACAGATTAATGTACCGCTCTAAAAATGAAACCAACATTGATATGCGAAATGACTCTCACAACTCTCGAATTATAGCCAAACAATACCAGGAAAAAAATATCGACATGCCTGTGGCAGTCGTCATTGGAGGCCCCACACTAGATAAAATAGCAAGCATGACTTCCGCATCCGGAGTAGATGACTGGGATATTCTTGGAGGATTTTACAATGAACCGGCTAAACTTATCAAATGTGAAACCAATGAGTTAGCTGTTCCTGCAAACGCAGAAATTGTGCTTGAGGGAAGGATTATTACCTCGGAGGGATGGATTTATGACGAAGGTCCATACGGGGAAGCCACAGGAACTTATGGCGGTGGCTTGCCTCACAACTGTCGTTTAGTAATTGATTGTATCACTCACAGGAAAAATGCAATCTACCAGTTTGCAACAGTAGGCGGTTTAAAACCGGGTTTGTCAGATATGGCTGTAATGAATCTTGCCATAGAATCTGATATTATGAAAGCATTAAAAAATGCCGGTCTTGAGGTCTTAGAGGTATACATGCCACCAGGCTCATGCATGAATGCAGCATATGCAAGAATCAAAACCAAAGGCGGTGGAGATGCCAAACAGGCATTGTGCATAATGTTGAGTTGTTCAAGACAATGGTTCCCAAAGATAGCATATGTTTTTGATGATGATGTCGATATTTTTGACGATGACCGTGTAAAATGGGCAATGGCCTGGCGTTTCAATCCTCAAAAAGGGACAATTGTCATACCTGAGATGAATGTACTGCCTCCTGATCCATTGGCATTATGTGATCATCCACCGGTAAACCTGCCTAAAGTAGGTTTTGATTGCACTCTGCCTGTGGTAGGAAACATAGACAGATTTTCGTTTACAGCGGCAACTGTAACAGACCCTTTCGGAGAACCTCCTGAAAGTTTGAAAAAGCTTGCCGAAAAAGAAATCGTTAAGGAGATGACAGAATTTATAAAAGAAAAGCCCAGGACCTGGAAAGATATTCTTATGCATTTTCATGGTCAATCAAATCCTTTAATATATAGGGCATTCGGTCAAATCAGGCCAAAACTTGGCCGCATAGCCGACCGCAGACCAGAATATCCATATACTTTTGCAGATTCCTGGTTTGTTTTTGAAAAAGAAAATCAATAAAATGCCCCGACAGCCTGATGGATCTGGATGAAGTCCATGATCCGCTTTAGGAGATGTGGTTTTGGATGGATGCCACGTAGCTCCCAAAATCCTTGGAACTGCTGGTGGAGCATTTGAATGCGGCCCTCCCCGACCGATGCTATGGATAGCCGATTTTTTTCATTTCCTGCCTATATACAATAAATTGAATCCACAATAAATTGTATCAGGCACACTATCTACAATTTGGTATCTTGCGAAATATTGAAGGTCTGTGTATGTATAATGTGAAGATAAAGTTCTGGAAGTCTTTGAATAATTCCATACTGGAGAACATAAAATGAAATTCTCGATAATGTTAGCAATTGCAGGGGTGGTAATATCCATTTGGTGCTCGATGGGGCATGCCGACAGGCTTTATACCTGGGAAGATGATAAAGGCGTAACTCATATCACAAAAGAACCGCCACCTCAAAAGACTAAACTGACAGATACAATGGATTATACGGTGCCACCTGCCCAAGTGAATCAAACCACCGGCGAACAGGTAACAAATGAGGGCGAGCCTGAGCAATCGGTACGAATTAAGACCCCAAAAAGAAAAGAGGCCTTAGAAGCAACCGGGACAACCGAGGATGTTGATGAGGATGTTGATGAGGATGTCGACGAGGATGTATATTATGATTCGGATGGGGGTCGTTACACCAGAAGGGCAATAAGGCAGGAAAGAAAAGAAGTGCGCCAGAACCGCAGAGAGAACCGCAAAGGAGGTGATCGCCCGGTTAGGAAAATCCGATAGGGGCCATCTGGTGGCCGAAAATGATGTAAATTATTTTAGCTTTTGCAATGAAACCCTGAAAACTTGTGTATTGTACCTTTCGGCTATAAATCCACACTTTAGCAAAGACGTAAAACCTGAGTATTGCCAATTCTAATCTTCACTGTGTTGATAAACTTCTGAACAACCAAATATCGGGATTTTAGAGGAAGGCAATCTTATAAGCACTACTTTTTATTATAAATATTGTGGTGGAGGCGGCGGGAGTCGACCCGACGCTACCCCTTACCATTTATGGGTTTGTGGATAGTTGATAGCAGTTTGATAGCACTTGAATTTTTGTATCCTGTTTTTTTCCGCCCTATTTCAAGTCTGTAATATTTGTGATATCCGTTTCATATCTGTAAAATTGATAAAATTCTGGTACTCTCAATAAACTACAGGTTGATGCAAAAAGTGGAGTGATATCCATGGACACATTTCCTCATCTTTTAAAAGCAATTATGGTCATTGTGATTCTTTATGCATTGGCCCTCCATTTAAGACGGAAAGGAACATTAACAGAAGAACATTCTCTAACCCTTGCCCGTATCGTTACCGAGTTGTGTTTACCGGCCATGATTTTCGTAAGCCTGGCGAGACAAACCATCCGGTTGGACCAAATAGAGCCGGCCATGGTCATGTTGACATATCGATCAGGGCCACATCTTCACGCGGGATGATGGGGTAGTCCGCCTGGTAGCGAACTTTTACCTTGTCATTGACAAAGCCTCCCTTTTCGTCGACTACCGTATTCGCCTGTGCAATGATCTTATCTTCTTCCTCTTCAGCACTCAGGAAGATCGGATCATGATCATAGTCTATTTTGCCGGTTTCAACCCGCCTGTAAGGCGTTTCGATAAACCCAAGCTTATTGATCTTGGCATAGACGCAAAGCGAAGAGATAAGACCGATATTTGGTCCTTCCGGTGTTTCGATGGTACACAACCTGCCGTAGTGTGTGTAATGAACGTCACGCACCTCGAATCCGGCCCTTTCACGGGATAACCCACCCGGTCCAAGTGCTGAAATACGCCGCTTGTGGGTAATTTCAGATAACGGGTTGGTCTGATCCATGAATTGGGAAAGCTGGTTGGTTCCGAAGAACGAATTGATCACCGCCGAAAGCGTCTTGGCATTGATCAGGTCGGTCGGTGTAAATACTTCATTATCCCTTACATTCATCCTTTCACGAATCGTTCTGGCCATACGGGCAAGTCCGACTCCGAATTGATTGTAAAGTTGCTCACCTACAGTTCTCACACGACGGTTGCTGAGGTGATCAATATCGTCAACCAGGGTTTTCTGGTTTACCAGTTTGATCAGGTATTTGATGATCAGGATAATATCTTCCTTAGTCAATACCCTGACGTCTGAAGAGGTGGAGATGTCCAGTTTTTTATTGATCCTGTAACGTCCTACCTCACCCAGGTCATATCTTTTGTCTGAAAAGAACAATTTCTCGAAAATGCCGCGCGCAGTTTCCTCATCGGGAGGAAGTGCGTTCCTGAGCTGGAAATAGATATATTCCACAGCTTCTTTTTCAGAGTTGGTGGTATCTTTTTGGAGTGTATTGAAGATGATGGTATAATCGGTAAGGGTGGGATCATCCTTATGCAGAAGTACTGTTTTTACTCCGGCATCGATAATTTGTTCGATATGCTCGCTGGCGAGTTCGGTTTCCCTTTCGATGATCACATCGTTACGTTCGATCGTAACCACCTCGCCGGTATCCTCGTCTACAAAATCCTCAAACCACGAGCGAACCACACGGGCCGCCAGTTTTCGGCCGAGCACCCTTTTCAGCCCTGCCTTACTTACCTTCACTTCTTCAGCAAGGTCGAATATTTCAAGGATATCACGGTCTGTTTCGTAACCGATCGCGCGCAACAGGGTTGTGACCGGCATTTTTTTCTTTCGGTCGATGTAGGCATACATTACATCATTGATATCGGTCGAGAACTCCATCCATGATCCTTTAAAAGGAATAATCCTTGCGGAATAGAGTTGGGTACCGTTGGCATGCCTGTGTTGCCCGAAGAATACGCCGGGAGAACGGTGAAGCTGTGACACGACGACACGTTCGGCACCATTAATGATGAAGGTACCTTTTGGAGTCATGTAGGGGATCATACCCAGGTAAACATCCTGGACAATGGTTTCAAAATCTTCGTGGTCCGGATCTGTACAGTACAGTTTAAGTTTAGCTTTCAGCGGTACACTGTAGGTAAGTCCACGTTCCAGGGTTTCTTCTATGGAATAGCGCGGTGGATCGATAAAGTAATCCAGGAATTCGAGTACAAAATTGTTTCTTGCATCGGTGATCGGGAAATTTTCCGAGAAAACGCGGAACAATCCTTCATTTTTACGGTTTTCGGGGTTGGTTTCCAACTGAAAGAAATCCTGAAAGGATTGCAACTGGATGTCCAGGAAATCAGGATAAGGCAGTTGGTTTTTCGTGGATGCGAAAGTGATTCTTCCGTTATTGATGTCAGCCAAGACTTATAATTTTAAGATTTAACAATGCCGTAAATGCGGCGAAACAAAGAAAGAACTATGAAAAGAACGAATAGCCGCAAACCTCTGCACCTTTCGGAGCAGAGGTTTCGGCTTGTGGGTCGAAATATCAAATTACTTAACCTCCACTTCTGCACCAGCTTCTTTAAGCTGTGATTCGAGTGCTTCGGCTTCGTCTTTTGATACACCTTCTTTTATTGCTTTCGGAGCTGAGTCCACCAGTTCTTTGGCTTCTTTCAGACCGAGGCTGGTCAATTCCTTGACAAGTTTTACAACAGCGAGTTTGGATTGTCCGGGAGCTTTCAGGATTACATCAAAAGATGATTTTTCCTCAGCTTCGCCACCTTCAGCGCCTGCTGCGGCAGGACCTGCCACTGCAACTGCTGCGGCAGCCGGTTCGATACCGTACTCTTCCTTAAGGATATCAGCCAACTCGTTTACTTCTTTAACAGTCAGATTAACCAATTGTTCTGCAAATGCTTTTAAATCTGCCATTTTAATATTGTTTTAATGTTATAAATTTCGATTTGTTAAATTTTAATTGCCTTTTTCAGATAAGGACTTCAGAATTCCGGTCAGTGTATTACCTCCGGATTGTAATGCGGAAATCACATTCTTAGCCGGTGATTGCAGCAAGGCAATCAAATCAGCAATCACTTCATCCTTGGATTTGATCGAGACCAGGAAGTCAAGCTGTTCATCCCCCAGGTAAGTCATTTCTTCAATAAACGCACCTTTTAATACGGGACGCTCAGATTTTTTTCTGAACTCTTTGATCATTTTTGCAGGAGCATTACCTGCTTCTGCAAACAAGATGGACGTATTGCCTTTGAGTGTTTCGTATAGCTCCTGATAATCTTTTCCGGCACCTTCCATGGCTTTTTTCAGCAATGTGTTTTTAACCACCTGCATTTTGATGCCATATTTGAAGCACAACCGCCTCAACTTACTGGTATCCTCAGCGTTAAGCTCGGATACATCCGCAAGGTAGAAGTTGTTGTTCTCATCCAGTTGCTGTGTCAGAGAATCAATGAGCTGTCTTTTATCTTCTTTTCTCATTGCTTTATCTGCTTTTCTCGTTAACCGATTTGCTCTCAACCTTAATGCCCGGGCTCATGGTACTGGAAAGGTAAATGCTTCTGACATATGTACCTTTCGCCGCGGCCGGTTTCATTTTGGCTATGGTATTGATAAGTTCCAGTGCATTTTCCCTGATCTTCTCATTATCGAAACTCAGTTTCGCGATGGAAGAATGGATAATGCCATACTTATCAACCTTAAAGTCAATCTTACCTGCCTTCGCTTCTTCAACAGCTTTACCTACTTCCATCGTGACGGTACCGGTTTTTGGGTTGGGCATCAGGCCACGGGGACCTAATATACGACCCAAGGCACCCACTTTAGGCATTACGCTGGGCATGGTGATCACTACATCGATATCAGTCCAGCCATCTTTGATCTTCTGAATATATTCATCCAATCCCACATGGTCTGCACCTGCAGCTTTAGCTTCGTCTTCCTTGTCAGGCGTGCAAAGAACCAGAACGCGCGTGTCCTTACCGGTGCCATGGGGCAGGGTAACGGAACCTCTCACCATCTGGTTGGCTTTACGCGGGTCAACACCCAGCCTGATGTTCAGGTCGACGGAAGCGTCGAATTTTGTATAAGAGATTTCTTTTACGAGTTCAACGGCTTCTGTCAAGGAGTACGATTTGTCCTTTTCGAATTTGGCCAAAGCTTCTTTGTATTTTTTTGTCATTTTTGCCATATTCTCCTCCTGTTAACAAATAGCGTTAACTACTTTTAATTTTGAGCGGGGAATTTGCCTTTTACCCTGACACCCATACTGCGAGCAGTTCCTGCGACCATACGCATAGCTGATTCCACCGTGAATGCATTAAGGTCATTCATTTTGGCTTCAGCGATGGATTTTACCTGGTCCCAGGTGATCGTTGCTACTTTGGTTCGGTTGGGTTCCGCAGATCCTGATTTCAGCTTTGCAGCTTCTTTGATCTGAACGGCAACCGGTGGTGACTTGATGATGAAATCAAAGGACTTGTCCCGGTAAACAGTAATGATAACAGGGATGACCTTACCGGCCTGATCCTGCGTACGCGCATTGAACTGTTTACAGAACTCCATGATATTCACCCCTTTGGCACCCAAAGCAGGTCCAACCGGTGGTGAAGGGTTGGCAGCGCCTCCCCGGATCTGTAATTTAATTAATCCACTTACTTCTTTTGCCATTTTAAACTGATGTTTAAAATATGAAAACAGTCAACCTATTCTTTTTCAACCTGCATGAAGTTAAGCTCCAGCGGGGTTTTTCTGCCAAATATCTTCACCATTACTTTCAGCTTTTTCTTTTCTTCATTGATTTCTTCAATGATTCCGCTGAAACTGTTGAAGGGGCCGTCAATCACTTTGACAGACTCTCCCACGATGTAAGGTACATTGACTTCTTCTCCCTGCTCGGCCAGTTCATCTACTTTACCGAGGATGCGTTTAACCTCTGAGGGTCTGATCGGTTCGGCTTCACCGCGCGTACCTAGAAAGCCCATTACATTGGGTACATTCCGGATGATGTGCGGGATCTCACCGGTCAGATCAGCTTCTATCAGAACATATCCGGGAAAATAGTTACGCTCTTTGCTCACTTTTTTCCCTTTGCGGATCTGGTACACTTTTTCCGTCGGGATAAGTACCTGCGTGATCTGGTCCTGAAGATCCAGTCGTTTGATCTCACTTTCGAGATATTCCTTGACCTTCTTTTCCTTACCGCTGATCGCCCTGACGACGTACCATTTGAGTCCTGATTGTTCGCTCATCTTACTGGTAAATTGGGAATAGGATTAACAGTTTATAATTATATAATAGTGTTGAATAATGCTGAAAAATCATTCGGAAGATTAAAACAAATTGTAAAATCTATCCAGAATGGTTGAGAACGAGATATCCATCAGATAAACGACTAAAGCGATTATTAGGGAAGCAACGGATACCACGATAGCACTATTCTGCAGCTCACTCCAGGTTGGCCAGGATACTTTATGCATCCATTCATCGTAACTCTCTTTGAAATAACCTATTAAACTGAATTTTGCCATGTTGAGTTATGTTTCGCACGGGTGGTAGGAATCGAACCCACAACCAACGGTTTTGGAGACCGCTACTCTACCAATTGAGCTACACCCGTATCTTTTTTAAGAAGCCAAAGGTATTCCGTCAATCGACGGAATACCTTCTGCTTCAGATATTTTTAGACTTTGCTTTTGCTTAGTCAATGATCTCGGTTACCTGGCCGGCGCCAACGGTACGTCCACCTTCACGGATCGCGAAGCGAAGACCTTTGTTCATGGCGATTTCTGAGATCAGATGCACCTCGATGGTGAGGTTGTCACCAGGCATTACCATTTCCACGCCTTCCGGAAGAACGATCTCACCGGTTACGTCGGTAGTCCTGAAGTAGAACTGGGGACGATATTTGTTATGGAAAGGTGTATGGCGTCCACCCTCTTCTTTCTTAAGGATATAAACCTCTGCCTTGAAATGCTTGTGAGGAGTTACACTGCCGGGAGCGGCAATAACCATACCCCTGCTGATCTCATTCTTATCGACACCCCTGAGGAGCAAACCGGCATTGTCACCAGCCTGACCTTCGTCGAGGATCTTACGGAACATTTCAACTCCTGTAACGGTAGATTTCAGTTTTTCAGCACCCATACCGATAATGTCAACAGGGTCGCCGGTGTGGATCACACCCGTTTCAATTCTTCCTGTAGCAACGGTACCACGACCGGTAATAGAGAATACATCCTCAACGGGCATCAGGAAAGGTTTATCCTGGTCACGCTGTGGTTCAGGGATCCAGGTGTCACAAGCTTCCATCAGCTCATAGATTTTTTCCACCCACTTTGCTTCCTGGTTCAGCGCACCGAGTGCAGAACCCTGGATGATGGGGGTGTTGTCTCCGTCAAATTCGTAGAAGCTGAGCAGATCACGGATTTCCATTTCAACGAGTTCGAGCAGTTCCTCGTCATCAACCATGTCAACCTTGTTCATGAATACAACGAGAGTAGGAACACCAACCTGGCGTGCCAGGAGGATGTGCTCGCGGGTTTGCGGCATCGGGCCGTCGGTTGCAGCCACAACCAGGATCGCTCCATCCATCTGTGCCGCACCCGTAACCATGTTCTTCACATAGTCAGCGTGTCCGGGACAGTCAACGTGAGCATAGTGACGGTTATCCGTCTGGTACTCAACGTGAGCTGTGTTAATGGTGATACCTCTTTCTTTTTCTTCCGGTGCGTTGTCGATGGAATCGAAAGACGCAAACTGCGCCAAACCTTTATCCTGAAGAGTAAGGGTAATAGCTGCAGTCAATGTAGTTTTACCGTGGTCTACGTGTCCAATAGTACCTATGTTAACATGGGGTTTGGACCGTTCGAATTTTTCTTTAGCCATATCGAAACTTGTTTATAAAAAATTAATGTTATTCAATTACCTTTTTTTGAGCCGAGGACGAGAATTGAACTCGTGACCCCTTCCTTACCAAGGAAGTGCTCTACCCCTGAGCTACCCCGGCAAAATGAGCGGGAGACCGGGCTCGAACCGGCCACCTACAGCTTGGAAGGCTGTCGCTCTACCAGATGAGCTACTCCCGCTTGTGATTTTCGATTTTAGATATGAGATTTTTGATTTTTGGCAAGATGCAGAAAGTGCCCCACATCTAAAATCTCAAATCATAATTCTCAAATCATAAATCTCACATCCTCTGGTGGGGAGAGGAGGATTCGAACCTCCGAAGGCTGAGCCAACAGATTTACAGTCTGCCCCGTTTGACCGCTTCGGTATCTCCCCCCGGAACTGGCTGATTACAAATCAGCTGCTCTGGCCAACTGAGCTATGCTGGCATTTTGATTTTTCACCTGTTTTTTCAGGTTTCACACCCAAATGTGCTTTATTTTCAGTATTTTATGAACGCTCTTAAAATGAAAGCAGACCTCTTTTCAAAAAGGTCTGCAAAAATATATACTTTAGTTAATATAACCAAAGAATTGCAACAAAAAAATGAAAATTTTATTTACGGTACCTTCCCTTGTATTTTTCAACCTTTTTTCTTAGTGCATTAACAGCAGTGTCCGTTGCTTCTTCGAAAGTTTTACTTTGCTTTTTGGCATAAAGATCATACCCTTTGATCAAGAGCCTGATTTCAGCCACCTTGTTTTCACCGGTTTCTGAATTATCCAGTCGTAAGGTGACATCCGACCCCATCACACCATCGATCATGCCAGAAAGTTTGTTGATTTTCTTTTCGATGAAGTTCTCCAGTTTTCTGTCGGTCTTGAAATGTACCGAAGTGATGTTAACTTTCATATTTACCTCCTTTTATTATTTAGCCCTGGGGTGGGCTTTGTTATATATTGATTTGAGCTGTTCAATGGTATTGTGCGTGTATACCTGGGTTGCCGAAAGATCCGCATGCCCAAGTAACTCTTTGATAACGTTTAGGTCGGCCCCGTTGTTCAATAAATGGGTAGCAAAAGTATGTCGCAGGGTGTGGGGACTCTTCTTTTTACCGGAAAGACTGTTGAGCAGTCTTTTAACCGTTCGGTTGACAAACTCGGGATAGATCGGCTCCCCTTTGTTGGTCACAATAAGGAATGTAGACTGGTGATCAAAGTATTTTGACCTTAGGTCGAGATAGGTCCGGATCTTTTCCATCATCTTTTCTGATAACGGAATAAATCGCTCTTTATTTCTCTTTCCGGTGACTTTCAGCCGGTTCCCTGAAAAATCTATATCAGCTGTTCTGAGCGTGGCCAGTTCAATACGACGCATGCCGGTGGAATACAGCATTTCCACAAGTAAAAAATCCCTGGCATCAAGGAAATTATCCGGAGGATAAGGGATATCCAGTATGTCGTTCAATGCCTCCTGCTCGAAATAGGCCGGTAGTCTTCCGGGTATCTTGAGCATGGTGATATTCTTTGCAGGATTGGTGGAGATGAATCCTTTTTTTACAAGGAAACGGTAATAGGATTTTAATGTACTGATCTTCCTGTTAACTGACCTGGCCGAATACCCGTTGTCCATCAATTCGACCACCCAGGATCTGATCATGGGAAGGGTAGCCTGACCGGTTTGCCGGAGATCGAACCTGTCCTCTAAAAACGCTGAGAAAGTCTGTAGATCGTTTTGGTAAGCTTTTAGCGTATGTCCCGAATACCTTCTCTCGTCGGATATATATTGGATGAAGTGGTTTGTCATTAAACGCAGAAACTTCGAATCAAATATAAAATAATTTATATTCAATTCAAAGTTTCCGGTGTTAAAAAATCCCTAAAAAGGGTGACGAATTATCCCTCTTCGGCCTGACGAAGTTGCTGGATATAAATCGCCTTCAGGCGCTGCTCCCTCAACTTTACGGAAGGCTTCGTAAAACGTTGCCTTGACCGCAATTCCCTCATCGCGCCGGTCTTTTCGAATTTACGCTTGAATTTCTTCAGCGCGCGGTCGATGTTTTCTCCTTCTTTAACGGGAATAATGATCATCGTTAATACCTACTTTCTTTTAAGTGATTAAAAAATGTATTAAAGGGCGGCAAAGGTACGACTATTTTTGATATGAACAAATGGTAATGTCGATACTTTTGGTGCACAGTATATTACTCCCCGATATGTTCCAGCAGGAAATCGGTCATCTTCCTGTAAAGATGGTAACGCGTATTCCCGCCATAAATACCGTGGTTCTTATTGGGATAGATGAACAGGTCGAATTGTTTGTTGGCATTGACCAATGCCGTAATCATATCCATGGTGTTCTGGTAATGCACATTGTCGTCGGTGCTGCCATGGACCAGGAGGTAGTTACCTTTTAACTTATCGACATGATTGATAGGGGAATTCTTGTCATACCCGTCCGGGTTTTCCTGCGGCGTCCGCATGAACCTTTCCGTGTAGATATTGTCGTAATAACGCCAGTTGGTCACCGGTGCTACCGCGATGGCCGTATTGAAATAGTCGGCACCCTGGGTGATGGCGTTGCTCGCCATGAACCCCCCGTAGCTCCATCCGAAAATGGCGATGCGGTCCTTATCAACATAATCGAGAGATCCAAGATATTTAGCAGTTTCGATATAATCTATCGTTTCATATTTCCCCAGTTCCTTATAGGTCATTTTCTTAAAAAGTTCCCCACGGTATCCGGTTCCCCGGTTGTCCACCGCAACCACCATGATGCCTTGCTGTGCCAGCATCTGGTACCACATCGTATTGGAATAACCCCACGAATCCCTGACATCCTGTGATCCGGGCCCGCCATATATGGTCAGAAGTACCGGATATTTCTTCGCCGGATCAAAATCTACCGGCAGGATCCTCCAGGCGTTTAACTCCACGGTGCTTCCATCCGGCAGGGTGAATTCCGGTGAGGAGATCGTAAAGAATTCTTTGGGACTGTAGGCATATTCTGATAATTTTTCCTTCAATGCAGCATTGTCTTCCAAAACCCTCAATTCTTTTCCGTTCCGGTCATTCACTGTGATATAGGGGGGGTATTGGCATCACTCCAGGTGTTGATGTAATACTCAAAATTACTGCTGAACCCTGCACTGTTGGTTCCTGGTTTTGACGAGATGATCTTATGTTTTCCCTTCAGGTCCACCGACGCGATAACGCGCCCGGACGGGGAATCTTCAACCGATTGAAAATAGACCCTTTTCTTTTGGGTGTCATAACCATAAACGTTTGTGACCTCCCATTCCCCGTTGGTCAGTTGTTTCACCAGCCCGTCACGGATGTGATATAAATAGAGATGGTTGTACCCGTCAGCTTCCGAAGTAATCAGGTAATGATCGAGGTCAGGAAGGAATATGAGGTTGTCTGTGATGTCGATAAAGTATTCGTTTTTTTCTTCATACATAACCTTTGAATTCCCCTCCTCCGCGCTGGCCAGAAGTATCTCCAGGTGATTCTGAAGGCGGTTGAGCCGTTGAATCGCCAGCAGGTTTGGATCTTCTGTCCATTTTATCCTGGGGATGTACTGGTCGGTTTCAGTGCCAATATCCATCTTGACGGACTTGCCATCTGACAGGTGGTAAACATAAATATCAACGAGGGAATTGTCCTCTCCTGCTTTCGGGTATTTATAGGTATACAATTCAGGGTAGAGTTCGCCATAATAAGTCAGGGTGTACTCTTTCACATCGCTTTCATCAAACCGGTAGAAGGCAATCTTTTTACTGTCAGGTGACCAGAAAAAGGCTTTTGTAAAACCAAATTCCTCTTCATAGACCCAGTCGCAGGTACCGTTGATGATGTGGTTGAATTTACCGTCATCTGTGACCTGTATTTCCTCTCCGGTTTCAAGGTTTATATAAAATAGGTTGTTTTCCCGGACGAAAGCAACTTCTTTACCATCAGGGGAAAAGGTGGCCAGCTGCAGCTTTTCTTCCGAGAGCAGGCTGAGCTGATCATCACCGGTATCGTAGATGTAATATTTGGATTTGGAAGAGTGTCTGTAGATCCTTTCCGTTTCGGTCGGTATCAGGAATTTGGTTTCATCCTTACTCATAGAATAGGATCCCAGGCGTATCGGTTTGTCCGTACCTTCGGGAACCAGCTTTTCTGCCGGAAGCAAGGTCCTGACAGAATCACCGTTTTTGTATGCATACACTACAAGAGAACCCTCTTTTATCATGGTATAATGTTTCCCGTCTTTCAGGGAAGTCATACCTCTGACAGATTTGGGATAGAAAGTGTATTTCGACCAGATATCTTCCAGTGTGATTTGTTTGGTTGAATCCTGTGCCTGGATCGTCGCAAAGGAAATCATGATCAGTGAGATCATCAAGGTGGTTAAATGCTTCATTTGCAGGGAAAATTAAATTGAATGCGCAAAGGTACGGAAATGCATTTTTTGATGTCCTGTTAAATGGGAATTTTCTATTTTTGCCGGGCGAAAGGGTGTTTATCCGCCTTCACCCGGGTGGTTTCGGCGGACAGGGCTCAGTTGGTTTACCTGCGCGCCTTGTGACATCAAAGGGTGTTTAGCTCAGTTGGTTTAGAGCACTACCTTGACAGGGTAGGGGTCACTGGTTCGAATCCAGTAACACCCACGTAAAGACAATCCGAAAGGATTGTCTTTTTTTGATGGTTCACCCTGGAATGAGGGCCTACTACCTTGACAGGGTAGGGGTCACTGATTTTGCGAAGGCATCCCCATGGGAGAATCCAGTAACAACCACCAAACTGGACAACTAAATAATTTCATTTGGTTGTGCAGTTATTGTTTTTTGTAACTGCCTGTTATTCTTCATTATCCAAAGCAGCACTTCATTAATGTCACTGGTTCGAAATTTGTTTTTCTCAAAAATGAAATTTCTGGGAAAAGTCGAACCAATAATCCACACCTTATCCCGCAAACTGTCACTGCTGTAAAGCGAATTGAGATTTAATCCCACCGACACTTTCTTTTTGATATCGCTCGCAAGCTGTTCTTTATTGATCGAAAGTTGTCGCTGCTGCTCCTTAAGTCCTGCCAGCTGAGTTTTGACTCTTCGGATCATCGTATTGAAATCATCAGCCTGAATTTTCCCATCCATAAACTGATCTTCAAGCGACTTTTTGCGTTTTTCCAGTTTGCCGATCTGCTGGGTAAGATTCTTGATCTCAGTTTTGCTGCTAGATGTATTCTGTTTAAGCTATTTTTCGAGCATCAGTTCAAACAGCTCTTTTATTTCATCTGCAGGCTCTAAACTCTCAAGAAGCTTTAAAAAACTCTCATCCAGTTTATCCGCCCTAAAGCGAACCTTTTCGCATTTATTGAAGTGGTAGTAGAAATAATACCCGCCATTGCCTTTGGAGCGGCTTCCTGTGAGTTTTTCCCCATAGTTTTGACAGAGTACTTCACCTCTGTGCGGAAGCTCAACAAGCCTTGTTTTGTAAGCCGGCATGTTTTTCTTTTTGTTGCGGCCCTCAAGTATCTCCTGGACCTTTAAAAATTGGTATTCGGATACTAGTGGCTTATGGATGCCCGGAATATCCCTGGCCGGTTCATTCTGAAAAGGAGGGAGGTTGACAATGCCCATGTAAAACTTGTTGCGCAGGATCAACGAGAAATTGCTTTTTTTAAGATTTAATCCCCCTTGGTTTATTTCCTCCCGGATTTCTGATTGGGTTTTTAACCCTGATAGGATATCATCAAATATTTTCTGGACTACTGGGGCTGTTTTAGGGTCAGGGACTGCTATGGTTTTATTATCGCTGTTTTTGGTATTGATAGAAGGGTGCCCTTCTTGGCCAGCGGCCTTCCAAAAGTGCCCTTTTTTACCCTATGTTAACATTCATCCCTCGCCGAAGGTTTTCCACAGGCGGAAAAGCCAGGTAAATGGCCAGCATCAACCGCTGCTCGGGAATATTGAAATCCAGTGGTTATTCCATAGCCTGAATCCCGATGCCCATTGCCTCCAGTTTGGAGATCATGCTGTAAGATTGTTCGGTATTCCGAGAAAACCTGTCCCACAACACAAAAAGCAAGGTGTCCACTTCACCTTTATGCTTTTGAAGATGAGCCAGCAGTTTGTTAAAAGATGGCCAGTTAAAGGTAGGATTCAATTCTCCAGTTAGAATTTATCTCAGTAACTTTGAGTGAATCGTTGCACTTGGGGTTTGAATCTACCCACTTTCCTCACCAATAGAGGTGAAGATGTCCAGTTCATAAGCCGACAGCAATATCCGGCTTTTCTGAAAAGCCACTACAGTTTCTCTTATTTCTTCAGGGTTCATAAAAACTCAATTTTCAAAATTAGATCTAATATACAGGCGTATTCTTATATGTTATATCT
>JARRQC010000028.1:0-3500 GCA_037382165.1 bacterium
GAAAAAACTACTCTACCTGGTATTTACATGCATCTTTGTTTTACCGCTGACTGGCCAGACAAATGGTGATTTCCGCAGCGCAGCTTCTGGCGATTGGAATATTGCCGCAACCTGGGAAATTTTCAATGGCAGCACATGGGAGCCTTCTACAGGCGAAATCCCGGACGCTACGAGTACTATTACCATTCAATCTCCGCATGTGGTTGATATTACTACACCGCCGAACAACAACACATGGAGCGCGACGCTGATCATCAACAATGGCGCCACAGTAAACTTCCAGGCTCTGGCAACAGGAGCTATAAATATTACTGGTAACTGGGTTATCAACGGTACCTGGAATGGCTCTGCAAGCGGCAGTAACGAGATTCAGGCAACCATTACCGGAAGCATTATCATTGGCCCTGGCGGTGTATTGAACACCAGCGGTGGTGACGTAACTATTTCCTCAACCGCTGAAAACGGTCTGGAGGTTTTAGGAACCCTGGATATGACCGGTACAGCAAAGTAAATTTAACCTTTCATGAAATTCAGGCTTCAGCAATTACGTTACATCCTTAAATCGCTCCATCGTTAAATCTGTTGCCAGCTACTAACGCTCTTATAGGTACTTTAAGGAATCGAAGTTTTTCAATTATCAAATCAAATGCCTCATTATTATTCAGGGCACGCGCTGGAAACACGTGCCAGAGAGATATTCCAGGAGGAGCCTGGCCCTGTGCACCTTATATGACCTATTTCGCCACAGCCTCTCATTGCCTTGCCTGAACTGAAGCTCAGGGCTACTGATAAATTGTATTGATGAAATAATATCGCCTCGGTATATCCTTTTTTCCATTAATCATTTTCGCTTTGAATACCTTACCGCAAACGATTTCACCCATTTAACCAAATTGTTAACTGAACATTAATTCACATTAAATTGTTAATTAATTGTTGAAATCGCTTGCATTGACGAATACGACAATGTATATTTGCGGTTAATTCCATGCTGAGCCGGAATGTAAATTTATACCTAATGAAAACTAAATGTATGATAACCTAATTGATGTTATTGCTTCCAAAGTCCGGCCCTGAACCGGAAACAATTTTTTAAAATTTCCGTAAAAAAACTTGTTTGTTAAATAAAACTATATATTTGCCATAATCTAAAAACTGTTTGTATGATGAAAAAATTACTTTTCCTTAGTCTATTTGTTTTATTCATTTCGCCGGTATTCAGCCAGGTCACTTTCGACAATGACGGAGGAGACGGACTCTGGGGTACTGCGACGAATTGGAGTACAGATGTTCTTCCTACATCTTCCGATGATGTAATTATACCAGATGGTCAGGATGTAACCATTGCTGCCGGTACAGCTGCTGTAGCTGGTACACTTTTAATCAACGGTTCCCTTACCATGGATAATGACCCTACTGCCACGCTTGATGTAGGAACACCTCCTGCACCAGATTCCCAGAGTTACCTGGAAGAGAAGGAAAAATCTTCCGCAAAGATGGCAGATAATAAATAACGTAACAAAGAAATTATAAACTAAATGTTATAATCCTATGAAAACCAAAATCTTTACACTTTTACTACTTGCCCTGCCATTCCTGGCGAGCGCACAGACGTTGACCATCGAAAGCGGGGCCGTCGTAACGATCGGGCCCGGCGGAGCGATGACGACCGGAGCTATCATAAACAACAATGGTGTAGATGGTCTCGTGATCAAATCAGATGCTACCGGTACCGGCAGCCTCATTTATGACGGCACTTCAGGAAATCCTGAGGCAACTGTTGAGACCTACATTTCAAAGAATGCCCAGCACTTCGTGTCATCTCCAGTAAATCCTGGAAATTCTTCAAGCTATTATTATGGTGATGAAGGTAACTTTGATGCGTGGTTATGGTGGTGGGATCATACGGTGGATAATGACGACGACCCAAATTGGGCAGACCCGTGGGTTTCTGTGATATCACTGGATTCAACCCTCCGATCCGGCCAGGGATTCACTACAGCATGGACCGATGGCCAGGGTGCCAGGGTTGAAGGAACAGCCGTTCATCAGGGTACACTGGTAGGAGAATCCCTGGAATATTATTTTGACCCTGCTGAGACCACCCCTCCTTCGACCTATTTCAACCCTAACAATGGCTTCCATTTACTGGGTAACCCTTTTACCGCTGCTATCGACCTTTCACCCTTCGTAGGACAACCGGACGGTGGATTTGAAATTACCGTCTGGATCTGGGATCAAACCCAGAATGGCGGACTTGGTGCTTACGTCTGGGGGTCAGTGAACAACTCCTATCCAGGTAATGAAATGACTGTGCCACATATCCCGATTGGTCAGGCTTTCTTTATGAGACAGCTTACCGATGCGATTGTCGGGGTGAATTATAATGCTGATTACAGAACCCACAGCACCGTGCCCTTTTATAAGAAAAGCGCTGAAAAGGCTGTGAACGAAGACCTGAATTATGCCTGGATCATTGTCGAATCAGGTATACTCAAAGATAAGGTGTTGATCGGTTTTGATGAAAACGGAACAGACGGATTTGAAAATGGCTGGGATGCCAGTAAACTGTTTAACGGGGAGAACCTTCCCGCCATCTATTTCAAAGACAACACGGATTGGCCACTCTGCCAGAATAATATAGGCTATCCTGAAGAGGATCAGGCCAAAGTGGTTACTCTGTATACCAGCGCAGGCGTTGAAGGAGATCATACGATCTCAGTTGATGTTGACAACCTGCGTGATATCAGGATGACCCTTGAGGACCGCCAGACAGATGTTTGGACAGACCTGGATGAAAATACTACTTATTCGTATTATGCTTCAAAAGATGACGACATTGACCGCTTCAGGCTGCACCTGAGCTATTCACCTACATCGGTGGATGATCCTTTTGCAACCAGGGAAAAGGCTGTCGACATTTACTCCTGGGACAAGGCAGTCTATATTCATAGTGATGAGAATGACTTTGCCGGTGCTACCATTTCGATTTTCGACATGTACGGCCGCCAGATCTATTCTCAAAAGGCTACGCTAGGAGGCACAACCAGAATACCTTTAGACGTTTCCAACAGTTACCTGGTGGTACGCGTACAAAAAGAAAATACCTTGTTTACTGAAAAGGTATTCATCAAGTAAGTTGTCAATAGAAGTATAATTAGAAACTATAAAACTAGAAGATATGAAAAGCGTACAAAATAGCTTGAAACAGATAAAACTCCTGCTCGTGGCTGCCTTATTCAGTTTACTCAGCATTGGTGCATTCGCGCAGACCGGCCCGCCGCCGCCGCCGAATGGCGATCCTGGAAGTGAAACAGCACAGGACAACAAACTCGGCGGCAATGCTAACGTTGGTGGAGGTGTACTCATCCTGCTCACCCTTGGCCTGGCATACGGCGGTAAGAGGCTGTATGATCTCCGCAAGCAAAAGAAAGAAGAAGTAGCTTAAGTGTGTTCGGAGTCCTTGGTTCTGAGTAGTGTTTAATACAATTCTCTGAGCC
>JARRQC010000028.1:3560-23900 GCA_037382165.1 bacterium
AAGGCTGTCCGACAATGTCGGATGGCCTTTTTGGATTTGAGATTTTGGATGTGATGCAACTAAAATCCAAAAAAGAGTACATGTCATCCTGAACCCTGTTGTGCTGGCTTGCAGTGCAGGCGGTGAGAGATCCCAAAATTTAGAGACAGAACATAAAAATCCTTCCCCGCTCAGGGCGTCCAAGCCTGGAGAGCTCCACGGGCACATTACAACACATTCCATTTTACTCCAGGCGTGGACGCCTGGAGCGGTGGAGATGAAAATCCTATTTTTGTGATTTCTTATTCCGCCACTGCGGGATATCGATAGGAAAGTGAAATGTAATCAATAATAACCCTCTCCCTATTCTGTGCGCACATGTCTTGAAGTACCCCTGTTTCGTATCACGGTGAGATGCGGTAATGCCAGGTAATGAATAATTTCCTTGATTATCCTTATTATTAGAATTCACGGGTTATTTGGACGGTCTCTAAATCCAAAGCACAATATGAGTCTTATTTTTGATTTTTATTTCTGAACTATATTCCTATATTTGTGTTGTGTATTGTAAGTTCGTGTTCAATTAAACAGTCATCAAATGAAAACAATTTCTACCACCCTTATTGTCCTGTTTTTCTCTTGTGCCACAATAACCGCACAAAACCTTATGCTCAGTAATGGCGCGAAAGCGATCATCGGTCCCGGTGCAAGCTTTACATTCGCTGAGGTAGTGAACGATGATCCGGCTAACCTGCATATCAAGTCGGATGAAACGGGAAGCGGCTCACTGATCTATACCAATACGGAAAATGACCAGCCTTATGCCACAGTTGAGCTCTGGGTAGGTAATACCGAACAATGGCACCTGGTCAGTCCACCCACCACAAATACTACCGCACTTGATTTCTATATCGAAGGACTGCAACCGACCGGCCTGATGTGGTATGACGAGAACGTCAACTATATTCCCCCGCCGGCACCCAATGCAGCAAATGGCTGGACAACCATTTTGGACCTGGAATATCCCATCCACGTCGGACAGGGCTACAGCTATTACCAGGCAAGTGAGCGAACAGCTGAAACAGGAAGGGTAACCTTTACCGGTCAACTGAAGAGTGATGACATCGATTATAGTTCAGCCGGCCTTGACTTGTTACAATATAGTGGTCCGGCACCCGAACAATATGGCTGGAACCTGATCGGAAATCCCTATACTGCAGCGTTGGTGGAAGGCACTGGAACCGTCACAGAAATTGCGAATATTGAACCTGCCGCCTGGATATGGGAAGGGGGCAATACCAACAATTACTTCGTCTGGCGTTTTCCGGCGGAGGAGGATACCGAAGAACACCCCATCGTTATCCCCATGGGACAGGCATTTTTCGTTCACGCCATCGATGACCAGCCGGAAATGAAAATATACGCAGATAACCGGAAACATAACCACGACCGGCCCATTTATAAGAAAAGTGAGGAATTTGCCGAAGAAGTATATGGAGATATCACTCTGATGGCTTATAACAACGAAGCAACAGACAAACTTGTCATTGAATTGCCCATAGAGGAGATCAATACAGATGAGCCAAGGATGAGTATTTCCAAATTATTTGGGCCGCCCGAATCACCCCAGTTATTCAGCAGGGAAGGGGTACGGCATATCAGCATCCAGACCTACCCGGATTATATTCCGGAAAGAATTGTGGATGTAGGGTATATCCCCGGGGCTGAAGGTGATCAGCTGTTTACCTTTGCTATTGACCTCCCTGCAGAGGCTGAAGTTTACCTGGAAGACCGTCTCACTGGCTGGTTCCAGGATCTTATTGAAAACCCGGAATATGCATTCCAGGGCAGCAAGGAAGACGATGTGGACCGTTTCCGCATACATTTCATTCTTACTCCGGACGATGTGGATGAATTTGCTGTAGAACATGAAATCAGTATTTACGCCTGGGACAAGGCAGTTTATATCAAAAACCCCGATCCTAAATTAGGAGCCGCCTCACAGGTCTATATTTATGACATGTATGGCAAAGTTGTTCTTACTGAAAGCATGCACCTGAACACTTTAACACGGATTCCGGTCACGGTCAGCAACAGCTACCTTGTAGTTAAAGTACGGAATGGGGACGAAGTGATTACGGAAAAGGTATTTATCAAGTAACCCTTGTCATTTTGATCCCGCCATTGCGGGAGAGAAAACCCTTTTTACAGCATCCCCTGTCATTCCGGGTGAGGAACGAACGAGGACTCTCTTTGTACAACCCCTTTTTTATGATCCCAGACCTTTATAAACAGGTCAACTGAAACACCCCGCAGTGAAAATATTGCTTAAGGATTTCTCGTCGCTCGGCTAAGGCCTCGCTTCCCTCGAAATGACAAAGCAGTAGGATATGCTTCCTTCGCCTCAATCTTCAATCTTCATCCTTCCAAATCACCAGCGCGCCTTAAATCCCCGCGTATCCACATGCACATCCCAGGTATGTGTTGAGGTTTTGCGGTATTTGCCTATGCCACCAATAAGGAGCTTGTTGGCAGGCTCCTTTTCTATATTTTCAACAATACGGTAGATGACATCCGCATCTCCCATGCTGGCTTTTCCGTCCCTGTTCAAATCGTCTATCACACCATCCTTATTCTCATCCACATAGATGTCCACCGCATCTCCGTATATATGCCGGCTATACTTGCCCTGGCCGATCGAATGGTTGTAATAGGGGGTTCGGTACCCGCTCATCACGAAAAGTTCATCCGGCAATCCCCTTCTTTTCAATTCTTCGGTGATCATCTCCAGTTTCATAAGCAGCCGCATATTCAACAAAAGGTATTTTGGCCACTGGTCAGGTTGTTGCTTACACAAGAACTGACCGAGTAGAAAATGTGGACTGACCCTGGTATTTAGGTTGCTCCTGGTGACCTCTATGAACCCTTTTGGTGGCAGGTACATTGGGTTGTTCCGGTAGGGTTTTTGAGGATAAGTGCCAATTCTGTATCCATTGAGGTATTCGCCCTTTTGTTGTGCGGCAGGCCTTTTAACGAAGACGTTCAGGGTTAGTTTCTCACCGTTAGCCTCTTTTAATGCGCTCACCACATAGATTCCAACTTCTTTGGGCACGATGTATCGCCACTTCAGCCTGCTATCCTTCAGTATTACACCCTCTGAATATTCAGCTGTAATTTGTCCATCGGTCTTTCCTGAAAATTCAATGCGCAATGTATCTCCTGGCATGGCAAACCAACTCATGATGCTAAGTTGTGTTTCGTTTCCATTCAAGGAGTAGGAATAACTTAGCTTTTGAGCTTTGAGGACATGAAAACTGAGAATAGAAAAGCCGATAAGCAGAAAAGTACGTGCAAGATGGATGTGCAAGGATCGGAAGATTTGGCACCCACAAAAGGTACTTGCCAGTGCAGTCAGTAAGATTCTATTCATTCAACCACGGCTTTAAACTTCCAGGGACTGTCAAGGGCTTTAAGAACTGCATCGTCACGATTGTAGACATCTTCATCAAAATAGATCCGGTCCTCAAGATCTGCACCAGCGGTCCAGTAGAGGATCAGTATATCTATGGGTTTATCCAGGTAAACCGTTGTAGTCTCTCCCGAAGCAAGTATTTTGTTGATCCTGTCCATGTTCCATTCATCCGGATCATCTGTCAGGCTCAGCAGCAATTCCCACTTCTTTTGCAGGCGTATGCAGCCGTGGCTGAAAGCTCTTTCTTCCCGCGCAAACAATCCGCGTGCAGGGGTATCATGTACATATACGTTAAAAGGATTGGGGAAAATAAACTTGACCTCTCCCAGTGCATTATGCGGACCGGGCTCCTGCCGGACCGTAAAAGGGAAATTGTTCCTTGAATATTGGCTGAAATCGATGCTGTAAGGATCCAGTTTTTTTCCGGAACGGTCCATAATGATCATATGTTGTTGATCCAGGTAACCGGGATCTTTTTGCAATTTGGGTAAAGTTTCCCTCGTTGCGATAGAGTAGGGGACTGTCCAGGTAGGATTGATCACAAAATACTTCATCGTTGCCATAAAAATGGGCGATTCATGATACTTTTTTCCAACAATTACAGGTGAATAATATACGACTTCCTGGTTGGTAACTCTTCTGAGGTTGAAACCCGCGATATTCACCACGAGAAAATCATCTGCCAGCTCGTTCATCACCCATCGTGCTCTTTCCATATTGAGACGGATCATATCTATCCTCACATCAACAGGTAAATTCATCCTTTCGATAGTCTTTTTGCCAGCCACCCCATCCTGATTCAGGTTATGCCGGAATTGAAAGTTTTTGACAGCCTCTTCCAGCTGATCGTCAAAATAGTTGGGATCCTCCGGGTCCGTAGCTGTCAGGTCCCCGGTAATCCGGAGTCGTTCGCGCATCACAGCCACTCTCTCGTCCGTCATTTCCTTTTTAAGGACATCTCCTTCAGGTACTTGAGGCCAACCTCCGGCAGCCGCTATCTCACGGTATTTTTTTAAGCCATTTTTCAGTTGTACATACATGAAATGTTGCGGGCCTGTTTTTTGGCTCAGTTCTTTCAACTGATGGGTCTTGAGTGCATTCAATACCAACTGCACAGAGTTACCGGGCAGCGGTGTGTCGGGCACTTTCCAGGACCCCCTGAGATCGGCCTGGGAGACCTTTCCAAAATTCATGTGATGTGCATACAATATTATTCCATCACTCATCAGGAGGTCCAATTGGGCTTCGTTATAGGAGTCTATGGCATCGCCCATATTCATCAGGCTTTTGATCTTTTCCAGATGGTAATCTTCCGGTATCAGTCCTTCATCTTTTGATCCCTCGATAATTTCAAGATAAGCCTGGCGGTTTTCGGGATCTGCCCATACCGGTTCATATTCCCTCAGTACATAATATTTGATGATCGTGTCCTGACCATAGAGATAGGTATCCTCAACTTTGAGTCCGTCATTCTCTATACCATTTTCGACAATTAGCTGCAGGGCATACTGCACACTGTTTTGTGCTTTAATAGCTGGTGGATTCCATAATGTAAGTGAGAGGAGCGAAATAAATAGTGAATGATAGAATTTATTCATAATTTCAGGTTTTGGCTTGTAAGGTAAAAATAAGCAAATTAGCCAGTTGGAGGAAAGGGTGCCGAAGTTTATTGGGTATTCGATGGTAAATCCATCGTCAATCGATAGTCATTCGTTGTTATTGTTCATTGGTCTCCGTCTTACATATCCTCCGTTCACGGGCTCCTGTCTTCTGTCCTCCTCATGAGAACAAGGCATAAAATGGAAATAATAACGAAATCCCGTTTCAAAAACTTCCAAATCTCATACATTTATGCTGAAAAGTGTAACAATTAATTAATCCACTCGTCTTTCCGACAGAAACAAACAAAATTTGAGCGAACAAACGGTCAATATGCACCAGGACCTGATCGATGCCTGCAGAAAATTTGACAGGACAGCCCAGGTGAAGATTTACGAGCTCTACTATAAAGCTATGTATAATACCAGTTACAGAATACTGAACCATTCAGCGGAAGCGGAAGACGCCATGCAGGAAGCCTTCCTTGAGGCATTCCGTAAACTGGAAAGCTATCGTGGGGATGCCTCATTCGGGGCCTGGCTTCGACGCATTGTGATCAATAAGTCGCTGGATATCCTGAAGAAGAAGAAGGAGTTTACCTTTCCTGAAATGGATGCCTTTGAACGGGAAGACGAAGTTCAGGAGCAGAAAGAGGAAGAAGATCTGTTGAAGGCACAGGTAACAGCGGTGAGAAAGGCGCTGGAACAATTGCCTTCAAATTACCGGATTATCCTTTCACTATATCTGGTGGAGGGCTACGATCACCAGGAAATTGCCGAGATACTGGATTTGACCTACAGCAATGTTCGTGTAAGGTATCTGCGCGCCAAAAACAAATTGCTGGAAGAGGTCAGGCGCCACAGGAAAGAATATATGGAGTCACTTAACAATTGAGCGTCATGAGCCGCCTTGAAGAAAAAATAAAACAACAAAAGAAGGAATTTGACTACCGGGAACCTGATAAGGAACACCTGGCAAGGTTTATCCTGAAACTGGAGAAAGACCAGGAAAACTATCACCGTCGGAATACGCCGTGGTATTATACAAGGGCCGCCGCCGCCATACTTATCCTATTCGCTGCCAGTTATTTCCTAATTGATATCCTTGTAAACAACAATTCCGAAAAACAAGTCACCCAAATCAGCTACAATGATGAACTTACGGAAGTCATGAACTATTACGACCAGCTGTCGGAAGCCAAATTCAATGAGATAGAAGGCAAGACTCCCGACACCGGAGAAGCAGCCAAATTCAAGCAGATGGCCTACGGAAAGATGGAAGACATTGATAGCAAGCTGGCTGCCATTGAAAAGGAATACATGAAAAACCCGGACAATGAAATGCTCAAGGCTGCCTTGATCCAGAACCGAAAGAAAAAAGCAGAGGTAATGCAGAATATTTTACTGAAAATTGACTTTGCCAATTCACAACTCTATTAATAATTACCCTAAAAACAAGAATCATGAAAAATGATAAAGCAACCAAAATCATCAAGATGACCTTCCTGTTTTTCCTTGCTATGTCGATTACGGCATTCGCGGATAACAAATCTGAGAAGGTACTGGATGAACAATCATTTCCGGTAAATCCCAACGCTGAACTGGCGATTGACCACGAATTCGGCAACCTGGAATGCACCAACTGGGAGAAGAATGAGATCGCTGTTAAGATCGTTGCCCGCGTAGACAGTGATGATCCCGACAAAGTGGCCAGGGCGGCTGAACAAATCATCTATGAGATCGCTGGCAACAGGGATAGGGTCAGCGTTAGGTGCAGGCTCAACAAAAAAGGCAAAAGCACACCCAATGTATCCGTTGATGTAATCATTATGATGCCTGAAGAGGTGAGGCTGGATATCAAACACAAGTTCGGCCATGGTTTTATCGAAACCGCCCGTGGTATCTCCAAAGTGGAAAGCGAATATGGTGTAATGAAGATTCAGGCACTGCATTCCCCCGAATCTAAAGTCAAGATCGAATTTGGTGAAGGCCACATCACCCATATGGCCGGAGGCGACCTCTCTGTCGAATATTCCAGTCTCTGGCTGGGATCCACCGGAGACATGACCATTGGCATGTCTTACTCTGACGGAGAAGTAGATAAGGCGGACAAACTATACATCAGGCAGGAGGGAGGTGAACTGGAGGTTTCCTCAGCAAACAGTATTACCGGCAGTTCGGGGTTCGGCTCACTTAAGATCGGCACCCTGGCTGATTTGCTTGATATGAAATCCGAATACGGCAATCTTACCGTCAGAAACGTATCCAGCGATTTCAGCAGTATCAAACTGAAAAACAGCTTTGGTTCCAGCAAGCTCATGATCGATGAAGCCGCAACCTATCAGCTGGATGCGGAAGCTGAATCTGGATCCATAGATTTTCCCGCATCGCTGGCGAATATCACTTACCGGGATAAGAACATGAGCCAGACCAAAATAAAGGGAACTGTCGGACGTGCAACAAGCACCTCCTCAACCGTTACCATTCAAAGTGAATATGGCAGCGTAAACTTGCTGGCTATTAATTAAAATTCAACGTCAATTATAAATTTCAGAAAAATGAAAACATTAGTAATAAAATCAACAGCCATCACATCTTTTCTCTTGTTCCTGGCCTTCATGGTGAATGCCCAGGTTGCGGAGCAGAACAGGGAGATTGGAGAATTTACAGGAATCCACCAAACAACATCTGCAGATGTTTATATTTCCCGCGGTGACACATACACCGTCAGGGTGAAAGCGGATGAGGATGTCATCGACAAACTGACTACTGAGGTCAGAGACGGTGTGCTTCATATCGGTACTGAAAAAGGCGGATGGCGCAATGTACGTGTTATGGAAGTCTACATTACGATGCCGCGGCTGGATGTACTTAAGAACTCCGGATCCGGAGATATTTCCGTCAAGGGGGATATGCCCGGTAACAATCTAGAGATCGGGATTAATGGCTCAGGTGATCTTGATGCAGCTTTTGATGTGAAAAATATTGAAATCAACATTTCAGGTTCCGGCGATGTAAGTTTTTCCGGCGTCAGGGGAAATATGAATGTAAAGATCTCTGGTTCCGGTGATATCGATGGAAAGGAACTTGTACTGGATGAATGTACCATCACCGGGTACGGTTCCGGTGATCTGGAAATCAGCGGAAAAGCGGCTGTTTTCATAGCGAATATTTCCGGTTCCGGTGATGTGAATGCTTACAGGCTTACTGCTGCAGATGTTACCGTAAAATGTAACGGTTCGGGAGACGTAGTCGTGCATGCTGCTGAAAAAGTGAAAGCGATGCTGAACGGCTCCGGCGACCTAACTTATTATGGTTCTCCTGAATATGTAGATGTCGAAGCCAACGGATCAGGCGAAGTTTACCGCAGGTAATCAATTTCTCACTAGAAAAATAACACGCAGTCTCAAAACGGGCTGCGTGTTTTTTATGTCAGCTCAGTTCTTGTAAAACACGGTCAGTCAGCGCTGACAGTACCTGACCTGCCATTCCCTGGAGGAAAAGATCTGAAATTGTCCGGGTCAATTGGGTAGGCTCCGGATTGATCTCGATAAGGGTAGTACCGTTTGATTTGGCTAACCTCGGTAATTGCCCGGCAGGCATCACCTCGGCGGTGGTTCCAACGACCAGCATGAGGTCGCATTTTTCAACGGCTTCAACAGACCCGAAATAGGCGTCTTTTGGAATGCCCTCCCCGAAAAAGACAAAGTCAGGTTTAACGAGCGAATGACATTCCAGGCAGGTGACAGGCAAAACATCAAGTGCCAGTTCTCCTGCATGATAGACCATACCGCAGCGGGTACATACCAACTTCTTTGAATTACCATGAAATTCATATACCTCACGGTTGCCTGCTTCCTGGTGCAGATTATCAATATTCTGAGTGATAATTGCCTGCAATTTCCCTGCTTCCTCAAGTTTCGCCAGTGCCAGATGCGCTTTGTTGGGAGTTGCCTTACCAAAGTACTGGTAAAAAATTTCCCGGATCACTTTCCAGGATTCAGCAGGATGCTGATAAAAAAAGTCAATCTCCAGGGTCATGGGATCGTACCTGTTCCAGATTCCATGCTCACCCCGAAAAGGAGGGATACCGCTTTCCACAGAAATACCAGCGCCTGTCAGTGCAACGGTATACCTGGAAGTCGAAATGGCCCGGGCAGCTTTTTCAAGAAGTCCGTTATCCAGCATATTTTAATAATGAACCTTTTTTTCAGATTTTTCCCAGGCCTCAAACCCTTTGAGGGCTTCTTCCCGTAACATCTGAACAGACGGAATGGATCTTTGTGCTTTCGAAAGGCTGAATTCACGGTATATCTGTGCATCGATGAAATTGACCTTTTCAGCGTCATCCTTTGTTGCCGCGTAATACAATGTACCGATCCTTGCCCAGTATATCGAGCCGAGGCACATGGGGCAGGGCTCACAACTGGTATAGATCTCACAATCACTAAGATCGTGTTTACCCAAATACTTGCAGGCTTCCCTGATGGCTACGATCTCCGCGTGTGCTGTCGGATCATTGGTTGAGGTAACCAGGTTGATCCCTTTGCCGATAATCTTTCCATCCCGGACCACTACAGCACCAAAAGGGCCTCCATTATCTATCTTAACATTTTCAGAGGCCAGGTCAATGGCTGCCCGCATATATTTTTTCTGATCTTCCATATCATCGGGAGACTTCACTCCAGCTGCCCTTTCGTGTGGGTTTCCGGATAAATTTATCCAGTAAAGTTAGAAATTTCGTACGATCCATGGATTCACCTCCCAAACTTCTAAGGTGGGCTGTTTCCTGCTGTACATCAATAAGGTCAAAACCCCACGCAATTAGTCTGTCCACAAGATGCCACAGGGCTACTTTAGAAGCATCGGTCTCCAGGTGAAACATCGACTCACCAAAAAACACATGGCCGAGCGATAAACCATACAGACCCCCTACCAACTTTCCATCCTTATAAGTTTCTACAGAATGACCATATCCCATCTTATACAAGGTCAGGTAAGCCGCTATCATTTCCGGGGTTATCCATGTACCTCCCTGACCACGACGCGGCACCTTGCTGCACAAGGCAACAACTTTTTCAAAATTAAAATCAAACCGAACGGTAAACTTACCGGACTCAACGGTTCTTCTCAGGTTTTTGTGTCTTTTAAACTTTTCCGGAAAGAGAACCATACGGGGATCCGGGGACCACCATAAAATGGGTTGTCCTTCTGCATACCATGGGAAGATCCCATTTCGATAGGCAAGCAACAGTCTGTCCGGCTGAAGATCACCGCCAATAGCCAGGAGACCATCCTTTTCACCAAGCCGGGGGTCGGGGAACATCAATTCATCTGTCAACGCATATACCGGCATAAATACAAACTTATCGTGACGCTTCATCCAGGCAGGACCTGATCTTATCACAAATGGGAAGAATTTGTTCTTCTGAGATGGTCAGCGGAGGGGCAATCCGGAAACTGCTGTGATTGAAAAGAAACTGGTCAACGATCAATCGGTTTTTCTTAAATAACCTCATCAAAGCAGGTAAAGTGAGGGGATCCTTCAGTTCAACACCCAACATGAGCCCCTTCCGTCTGATCGCCTTGATAACAGGATGAGAATCCAGTTCGTTTTCAAACAATTCCCCTTTTTGATCGGCCCCTTCAGCCAGCTTTTCGTCCAGGATCACATCCAGTGCTGCATGTGATGCGGCACAGCTCACGGGATGACCGCCAAAAGTGGTAATATGACCCAGCTCAGGATGATGTGTCAGTAACAACATGTTTTCCCTCGACGAAATGAACGCGCCAAGCGGCATGCCACCTCCCAGGGCTTTGGCAAGACAAAGGATATCGGGTACCACACCGTAATGCTCAAATGCAAACAGTTTTCCTGTCCTCCCAAAGCCCATCTGTATCTCATCAAAGATGAGCATACAACCGACTTCATCACATCTTTTCCGCACAGCTTTCAGGTAGCCGTCTTCCGGCAGGATGATCCCGGCTTCGGCCTGGATAGGTTCAATGAGGAAAGCAGCGGTATTTTCTGTCAGCATGTTGAGGTCTTCCAGGCTGTTGTAGCGGATTAAGCGGGTATCGGGTAACAAGGGACGATAGGCATACTTCATCTCTTCATCTCCCAGCAAGCTTAGCGCCCCGTGCGTACTGCCGTGGTAGGCATGTCTGCACGATACCAATTCGGTTCTCCCGGTGACCCGCTTTGCCAGTTTTAAGGCCCCTTCAATGGCTTCACTGCCTGAATTCACAAAATATACAGATTGCAATGAATCCGGAAGATGATCCGCAAGTTTCCGGGCAAGACGGACCTGGGGAGACTGAATATATTTGCCGTAAACCATCAGGTGCATATGATCATCAAGCTGTTTTTTTATCGCTACCAGTATCCTGGGGTGTCCATGTCCCGTGTTGCTGACCGAAACACCAGAAACGAGGTCTATATATTGATGGCCATCCACATCATAAAGATAGATTCCTTCAGCCTTGATGATTTCAGGAGCTTCCTTGTCGACTGAGGGCAGTGCTAAATGCCTGAGAAACAACTGGCGATTTGTAAAGTGCATTTGAAAATAATTTGCTGTTTTCAAAGGTAGTAAATGATTGTTGCAGATGGAGGTAGTTGGAAATGAGGAGATGAGGAGATGAGGAATATTATGAAAATGTGGTACTTGCGTTCCCATCCCGTCCTCTGTCCTCCGACTTCCATCTCAAATAGCCATTCATCATTCATCATTCATTATCCTATTTTCATACTTTTGCACTTATTCACTAAACTCATTCATTTCATGAAATACGATATCATCGTTATTGGCAGCGGGCCCGGAGGATATGTTGCTGCGATCAGGGCTTCGCAACTTGGAAAAAAAGTAGCTGTTGTAGAAAAGGAAGAAGTTGGTGGCGTATGCCTCAATTGGGGATGTATTCCCACCAAAGCGCTATTGAAAAGTGCCCAGGTTTTTAATTATGCTGCACAAAATGGTAAAGCGCAGCCGTGGTGTGGCCAATGGAATGAGCAAAGGGGTTCAGTTCCTCTTTAAAAAGAATAAAATAGAACACATCAAAGGTTTTGGAAAAGTTAAGCCAGGCAAAAAAGTCGAAGTGACCGATGAAAAGAATAAAAAAACGGAATATTCCGCCGACCATATTATTATTGCTACGGGTGCCCATTCCAGGGAGCTGCCCAACCTGAAACAGGATGGTAAAAAGATCATCGGATACCGGGAAGCCATGGTATTGGAAGAAATGCCTAAAAAAATGGTAGTTGTGGGATCTGGTGCCATTGGTTCAGAGTTTGCCTATTTCTTCAACAGTATCGGTGTTGAGGTGGTCCTGGTGGAATTCCTGCCCAATGTTGTACCACTGGAAGATGAAGAGGTATCCAAAGAATTGGCCAGGTCCTTTAAAAAGGCTAAAATGAAAGTGATGGTCGACTCATCGGTTGAGAAAGTAGACAAAAAAGGGAAAACACTTAAAGTTACCATCAAAACGAAAAAAGGAGAGGTCGTGGAAGAAGCGGACATCGTCCTTTCTGCCGTCGGGATAAGTACCAACCTCGAAGGAATCGGTCTGGAAGATGTGGGTATCAAGACGGAAGAGGGGAAAGTTGTTGTTGACGACTTTTACCGCACGAATGTGGAAGGTTATTATGCAATTGGTGACATTGTCCATGGGCCTGCCCTTGCACATGTTGCTTCTCACGAAGGCATCACCTGTGTAGAAAAGATTGCCGGTATGGATGTTGAGGCCATTGACTATAATAATATACCTGCCTGTACTTATACTGTCCCGGAAGTCGCTTCCGTAGGGATGACTGAAAAACAGGCCAAGGAGGCAGGATACGAAGTCAAGGTTGGAAAATTCAATTTCAAGGCTTCAGGTAAGGCAAGTGCAGCCGGAAATACGGAAGGCTTTGTCAAAGTGGTATTCGATGCAAAGTACGGTGAATGGCTGGGTTGTCACATGATCGGTATTAATGTGACCGAAATGATCGCCGAAGCGGTGGTAGCACGCAAACTTGAAACCACCGGTCATGAAGTGCTCAAATCAGTACATCCGCATCCAACCATGTCTGAAGCGATCATGGAAGCAGTCGCAGCAGCTTATGGCGAGGTGATCCATATGTAGGGAAATCGCTGAATGATACGAAACGTATAGGTCCGAAGGGTTAATGAGGAGCTTATTACTCCAGTGTGAACTGATCCAGCATCGTGTTGATCTCTTCGGGGGTGTTGAACATCATCATGTCCACTATACTGAGGCCTCCGATGAACTTGTTACCCAGTTGGGGGTAGGGAATTTCCTTAAGTCGGAGAAATTCAAGTTCTATGCCATGTTTTTCATATTTTTCCCTGCTGTAAAAGCTCTTGCCCAGGATGGGATTCAGGTAATGGTCATATCCCAGTGCCTCACAAATATGAAGTGACCAGTCATCGGGCTCGACGATTTCCCCCAATTCCAGGTTCATATCCGAAAGGATATCATATTCCATATTAAACCCGATGTATTGGCAAGTCTGTTCCATCAGGTGGGCATTTTGCGCGGTAATGGTTTCAAATTCCGTTAAGAAAGCACTTTTCAAAAAATTGATGACCTTGTAATAATAAGGTGCTTTCCGTCGATAATGTCCCAGCTGGGCGATGATCTTTTCTTTCCAGGGTTCATGATTCCTTATTCTCACATCTTTAATAAGTGTCGTATGGCTGTGTCTTACGAGAGGCACCCTGATATAATGCCAGCCACCGCTTTGTCTCAGTATCCGGTTACGTTCCACCCAGCCTTTCCTGATCATCTGAACCTCATCGTTGAAAATCCACTTGTTGGAATGCTTTATCAATGCAAAGTAGCCCGGGTAAGGCAGGAAATAAGGTTGCATGATAGCTAATTTCATAAACGGTGGATTCTAATTCAGTGCAGTAAGCAGTTAAGATATGAAACCCTATACAATAATAAGAATATTTTTTAAGCTAAAGGAGACGAACTAAAACAACGACGAATTCTTAAGATCAAAAACTGAAACGGTAGGAAAACTTCAGGAGAATGATATTGTTTGGGGCAGCATCTGCCAGGCTGCGCAAATGATCGCCCAGGTTAAATTCCCCTGACGGTCCATCACTGTATCTTCCCTGCGACCAGACGAGGTAAAGAAATGATCCCGGAATATATTCCCATCTCATCACCAGATTGGACCGAAAATCATAAACGCTGAAATCGGGATTTTCAAAACTGTAATCTGTTGATCCATCCAATGTTTCATCCACATAATAGGTATCGGTATCCTGGTCATAGCTGATTTCCTGGTCACTGAATGTGTGAAATTGTTGATAATAATCATTATTCCTGGGATCAGAAGCCTTCATGTGCCTGCTGTATTCACCCGCAAAAAGAAAGGGTTGCCCCCAGTATTGAATGGTCAGGTCAGGGGTGATGGAAAGATTAATACGGAGATTCAGGATCACATTGTGCCTGAGCAGGGAAGAAAGGATATACCTTTTTTCCGTCCCGTAGTCCAGTGTTTCCACATAACGTGCATACTCATTGTCAACAAGGTATTCCGGACTTATAGAGATATCCATGGCGTCCATCGGCCGGTAGCGGATCATACCACCAACATTCCATGAATACATCCAGCCATGATCCCCCCACCTGTAAGAACCCCAGAAAAGACCTACCAGTCTTTTTCGCTGATCAGTCCTGAAAGAGCCCCATACACGCCAGGAGCCGGGAAAAATAATACCCGGACCACCCCGCAGTTCTGCAATCTCGATCTCATCATCGGCCCGGTGCGTCCCTACTTCTATTCCAAAATAATTTTTAAACTGGGCTTCCCATTCGAAGCTTATCCCTGACCATTTGTTGAGTCCGCTGAAATCCCATCCTGAATATTGGGAAATTTCGGTTTCCATAAATCTGAATATACTAAAAGGAGTTAGAATCACATATTTCACCCATGCTTCCTGATGGATATTATCCGATGTCCTGAGGTAACCGATATCGTTCAATTCAAACAGTGGGGAACGCCAATTCAGTTTGAGGCCATAACGCCACCTTCCCTGTCCGATCTTTCCCCCTTCCAGTGACCCTCCATAACCAAAAATGGAAGTCAGGGATGAATCTACCTTAAGATGTGTTGCATCGGGGCGCTGGAAAAAACGTCTCGGTGATTCCTGGAGCTCGATCATGGCCTGGTTTCCTCCGGTGACATAACTGAATGCCATCACACCACTCAGATAATAGGCTTTCTCTTTCCAGAATTGATCGAAATCAAAACCTGAAGTGTAGGCAGCGGAAGGAAGAAAGTTCAATGAGGTATCGTTGATAAACCGGTGGGTTGTAGTCAACATTCCTCCAAGCGTGGTATTTCCCTTGTTAATGTCTTTCTGGATGCGCGTGTTGAAGTAATTGGTCATAGGTTCCACTGCAATCTTGTATCTTTCGCCATACCTGTCCATTTCAGCTTTCTCTTCATTTGTCAAACTTTCCATGATCCCCACAGACCATCCATTGCGCGTCTTACCGCTGATTTTCAGGGCTCCCAGTATCCTAGTAAAAGGTACTTGCTCCATTTATTCACCTTCCTCCAGGTCCGGACTGTAACTGGGGAAGTCGCCTATACGCCTGTGAAATAGGAAAATTATAGATGTTACTTCCCTCAATAAAAAAGGGTCTTCTCTCCGCAAAGAAAATCTCGTAGGCTGAGAGATTTACCACCGACGGATCTGCCTCAACCTGTCCAAAATCAGGATTTATAGTATAATTTAGTGTCAGATCATTGCTCACGGCAACCTTGCCGTCAACTCCCGCATTGAAACGAAATTTGACATTGCCGGTATAAGGGTTGTCCTCCTCAGGTTCCGATTTATCAAAGCCCGCGGCAACATAGGGAATGATCTCCACTTCTTTTTTGGGGTTGATATTTTTGATGTTATTGATCTCTCCGAAAAGACTTACCCACCGGCTCGATTCCCGTGGAATGATCTGCCAAAGAGACATCTCCTCCTTGCGGAAATACCAGCGGAGAACCTGAAAACCCCATTTGTGTTCTTCTTTTTCTGCAAAGCGCAATTGGGTATACGGTATCCTGAACTCAGCAACCCATCCCAGATCATCAATGGTGACTTTAACATAGTAAACCGGATTCCAGGTTTCGTCCCAGTCTGCATCATTACTCGCTATGCCGTCACTTTTTACCCCTGCAGCATTCACAGCAAAACTGAATGCTGTCAGGTCATCATCATAACTGTCAAAAGCGACACCGACCCAATCCCCTTCGAAACTGTCGCGCCTGGACAGCCTGCGCTCAATTTTTTCCGGTTCAGCATCAAAACACCGTATGGCAACATAAAGATTGTCATCATCATACAATATCCTCACGGCGGTTTGCTCAGCAGGAGGCTCGTTCTCAAAGGGTTCCCGCTGGATAAAATCCGATGTCCAGTCTGCCGTTTCCCAGACTTTTTCGTCAAGAATTCCATCAATCTGCGGAGAATTGCCCACTAAACGGGTGGCTGAATACTTCCGAAGTTCCTGCCCGTTTAAGTTGTTTAAGAATAACAGAAAGAACAGGATAAGCAAACCTGATTTCCCGAATACAAACATGAAAACAACAATGATTGGTAAATTTAAGGAAATGGCAAAGAGAAGGCAAATGACAGGTAACTTTTCAGTATGAATACCTGCTTCTGTTTCGACCGGTAGGATATAATATGTTAATTTTGTCAAAGCTGTCAAATCTTCCTGTATGGAAATCGTTAAGACTAAAATATCCGATCTATATATTATCAAGCCTACGGTTTTCGAGGATCACCGTGGCTATTTCTTTGAATCATACAATAAGCAGGAGTTTATACGGCTTGGTATAGATCAGAATTTCGTGCAGGATAATGAGTCCATGTCACAAAAAGGAGTCCTTCGCGGTTTACATTTTCAAAGCCCTCCATTCGCCCAGGGAAAACTGGTAAGGGTGATGCAGGGTTCAGTACTGGACGTGGCATTGGACATTCGAAAAGCGAGCCCCACCTATGGGGAATGGGTGGCGGTAGAACTTAATCAGAAAAACAAGTGGATGTACTGGATACCTCCCGGTTTCGCACATGGGTTTGTTGCACTGGAAGACAATACCGTCTTTTTTTACAAATGTACCAGTGTATACAACAAGGAATCCGAAGGTAGCATTCGGTGGGATGACCCCACATTGAATATTTCATGGCAAACCGAAAATCCCATATTAACAGAAAGGGATAAGAAATCACCTCTTTTTGCCGATTTCGTCAGTCCATTCTAGTTTCCTGAAAAGCTGAAACGCCCCTTTATTTTGTACAAAAGTGAGAATCGGAAATTTAACAGACAGACTTTTCGCCCGTATACTACTGGTCGGGATAGTAGTGTTCCTGGTACTCGGAATGGATCAATGGATCCGTTATGGTGCTATAAACCTGCCGGGATCCAATGCGCAGTACTACAAAATCGTACCGCTGAAGATACCTGAAAACATGAATTTCGCCGGTGAAGAGGTGCCACTGGACATTTTTTATGTAAAGGAGTCCCTTGACCGGGAACTTTCGGTTAACACCTACTGGCACTCTGCGACCCTTAGAAATATCAAATTGTCCCATCGCTGGTTCCCGGTATTTGATACCATCATGGATCAATATGGTGTGCCACGTGATTTCAAATACTTGTGCCTCATCGAGAGCGGTCTCTCCAATGTAGTTTCACCGGCAGGGGCGACAGGTTTTTGGCAGTTTATGAAAGGAACGGCAAAAGAATATGACCTGGAGGTCACCAATGAAGTGGATGAACGCTACCATGTGATCAAATCGACACATGCTGCCTGCAGGTATCTGCTGGACAGCTATGAGAAATACCGGAACTGGACGCTTGTGGCAGCCTCTTACAATGCAGGCCGAAACGGCATCAATAAACAATTGGAAAGGCAAAAAGCTAATTCTTATTATGATCTGCTACTGGGGGAGGAGACCAGCAGGTATATTTATCGCATACTGGCGGTAAAACTGATCTTTGAAAATCCCGAAGCATATGGCTTTTACCTTGAACCCGGGGATTATTATACCCCAATACCAACACATACCGTAACAGTCAGCGGCAGGGTAGATGACTGGGCTGATTTTGCAAAGGAACATGGCATCAGCTATAAGCTGTTGAAATATTTCAACCCGTGGCTCCGGGATAATGACCTGCGAAACAGAAGAAAGAAAACGTATGAGATCATGATTCCTGATCCTCCTTACGACGTAACACATGAAGAATTGGGATTCACTCCCTGATTGCAACTATGAAAAACCAAAATGCCTGGCGGCTTGTTGTTGAATTGTAATGAAAGAAGAATCGACCCATTTTGGACATTCTGCTGAACACCTGGAAGTACTGGGTGCCCGGGTACACAATCTGAAGAACATTGACCTGAACATACCACGGGACAGGCTGATCGTTGTGACAGGACTCAGCGGCAGCGGTAAGTCTTCCCTGGCCTTTGACACGATCTATGCCGAAGGACAGCGCCGCTATATGGAAACATTGTCAGCTTACGCCAGGCAATTCATCGGTAATATGGAGCGTCCCGATGTGGATAAGATCAATGGTCTGAGTCCGGTCATTTCCATTGAACAGAAGTCGGTTAACCGTAATCCCAGGTCTACAGTAGGAACCATCACTGAATTGTACGATTTCCTGCGCTTGCTTTTTGCAAGGGCATCGGTGGCTTATTCCTACAATACAGGGGAGAAGATGGTGCAATATACCGGATCACAGATCACCAGTCTCATCCTGGAGGAGTTCAAAGGAAGGGAGGTGTCCATCTTGTCGCCGGTTGTAAAAGGTCGTAAGGGGCATTACCGGGAATTGCTTGAACAGATCAGGCAGCAGGGATTTCTGCGCGCCCGGATTGACGGGGAGATCAGGGAACTTTCGTTTGGACTCCAACTTGACAGGTACAAGATCCATGATATCGAGGTAGTCGTCGACCGGCTGCTGGTAAGGGAGAACGACAGGGACAGGATTAGCCGTACGGTTGATCTTGCACTGAAACAGGGAAAAGGGACCCTGATGATCACCTCAAAGGATGATTCGGATATCAGGCATTTCAGCAGGAAACTCATGTGTCCGACTACCGGCCTATCCTATGATGAGCCTGAACCCAATACTTTCTCTTTCAACTCCCCTTATGGTGCATGCCCGGAATGCAAAGGCCTCGGATTCGTTTCCGAAGTGGATCTCCAGAAGGTCATGCCCGATAAATCCCTTTCCATTAAACGTGGCGGATTTAAACCGCTTGGGGATTATAAGAACAACTGGGTGTTCAAACAACTCGAAACCATCGGCTATAAATATGGCTTTGACCTGAACACACCATTAAGTAAAATACCCAAAGAGGCGATCGATACCATCCTGCACGGTACGAATGAAACCATTGAAGTGAAAAAAGAATACCTGGGTATAACATCCTCCTATTCGTTGTCATTCGAAGGCATTATCAATTATGTCAAAAATGCCGGTCACAATATCGGAGAACTTGCAGCCATGGATCTCTCAGGTTTCGGCAAGTGGCTGGAAACCGTCGAAGATAGGATGGATGACAAGCAAAAGCTGATCGGTCGTGAAATCCTGCGTGAGATCAGAACACGCCTTGGCTTCCTGCTTGAGGTGGGTATCGATTACCTGAACATGAACAGGCCCGCAAACAGTCTTTCAGGAGGTGAATCGCAGCGAATCCGGCTGGCTACACAGATCGGTTCCCAACTGACCGGCGTGCTCTATATACTCGATGAACCCAGCATAGGACTCCATCAGCGCGATAACCACAAATTGATCAGGGCACTGAAAGACCTTAGGGATATCGGCAACTCCATCATTGTGGTTGAACACGATAAGGATACTATCCTGGCAGCAGATTATGTGATTGATATCGGGCCTGGTGCAGGACGCCATGGTGGGGAAATCGTTGCAGCAGGTAGCCCTGAGCAGATCAAGGAAAAAGAAACGGAAACTGCTAAATATCTCAACGGAACAAAAGAAATACCCATCCCTGTTAAACGCAGGAAAGGAAAGGGTAAAAGCCTTTGGATCAGAGGTGCCAGCGGAAATAACCTGAAAGCACTCGACGTTGAATTTCCGTTGGGTAAATTTATCTGCGTTACCGGTGTGTCCGGCAGCGGCAAATCCTCCCTCATCAATGAAACCCTGTTTCCTGCCCTGAATAATGCCATTTACCGCTCGATGCGTGAGACATTACCCTACCGGTCTATTGAAGGTATAGAGTATATCGATAAGGTTATT
>JARRQC010000029.1:0-14053 GCA_037382165.1 bacterium
AGTTGCTCATCGTGGCAGCCGGTGGAAGCCTGGGGTCTGTCTTGCGATACCTTGTCTATCTGTTCTTTGATAAACAATATGTATCCTCTTTTCCCTGGGCTACCCTAACGGTAAATATCATCGGGTCACTTTTGATCGGATTTCTCTGGGGATTCTTTGACCGGTTGTATATATCCACAGGGATGCGATTGCTGATATTTATCGGCTTGCTTGGCGGTTTTACGACTTTCTCGACTTTTGCTTTTGATATTTTCAGCCTTTACAGGGATGGGGAATTTAAACTTCTAACAGCCTATCTGCTGTCATCCAATATTTTGAGTATTGGCATGGTATTCTTTGGCTATTCCATCACCCGTTTATTCTGATTCATCCTATGCATTCCATTGAACCACATTACAACTGGCGGGGGTTTTACAAAGCCTCAGAGGATAGCAGGTCACCGTTTTACAGACGAAATTACAGTGAGTTTGAATTCTCCAATGCGATCTATGACCACTATATCCATCCGCAATGGGACGAATTCGGATCTAAGACCCTGTACCTGAAAATTCTCTATGTGGATTACGACAAGCACTATGCTATCATTGAATTTATTGGTGAATGGAATGACGTGCTCTATAACGATATCATGTACCTATACCGGAATGTGCTTGAAGTACTGGTTGAACAGGATATTCGTTATTTCATCCTGATAGGTGAAAACATCATGGAATTCCATGCCGAAGGAAATGATTATTATGAGGAGTGGTTCGATAACCTTGCTGATGGATGGATCATCGGGCTCAATTTCAGGAACCATGTGATCCGCGAATTCATCGACAACAACCTGGATTATTATATTGCCTTCAGTGGAAGCTTCAATGATATTGCATGGAGAAAATATGAACCGGACCAATTGTTCGAAATACTCGAGAAGCTCATCCTGAAAAGATTGGGAGCCTGATGGAAAAAAAGGGTACCATATTACATATCCATGGAAAAGTGCAGGGCGTGGGATTTCGTTATTACACCCATAAGATGGCCAGCCAGCTGGGAGTGAAAGGATTTGTAAAAAACCTTCCCGATGGAAGCGTTTATGTTGAAGCGGAAGCAAATGCAGATACGTTGGAGCAATTTGTAAACTGGTGTCAGGAAGGGCCATCATGGGCAAGGGTTTCAAAAGTTGACAGGCAGGATTGTCCCTTCAATGGCTATTCCGAATTCACCGTTCGTTAAATTACACCTTAGTTGCCCGGAGCATCTCGTGTTTTCCGGGTGGGCCCGGGAGCCTTTTCACCTTGAAACCAGCGGAACGCAATGCCCTTTTTACAAGACCACTTGAGGAATAGGTCGTCAGGACACCTCCCCTTACCATCGATGTGTGAATCTTCCTGAAAAGTTCTGCAGTCCACATCTCCGGTTGTTTGACTGGAGAAAATGCATCGAAAAACACGACCTGAAAAGCGTTGTCAGAAAGCTCCACCTTATGGATAGAAAGGTTCTCAACCTGTAAAGTGAAATGACTACCGATCTTTTTTAGTGTCGCAGGATCGGGATGAAAATTTTGATACACTATGTTGTCAACGTCCAGGATACGGGCATGATTCAAATGGTTGATAAGCTCTCTGTCCGGGGGAAAAGCCTCAATGCCATAATATTTGACCTTCCTTTTGTACTGTTGCGCCCAAATATAGCTCAGCAATGCGTTCAATCCCGTACCATACCCAACCTCCAGAACGTTCAATTCCGGAACTTCCTGAGGAAAGTATGCCAAACCGGCATCGATAAATACATGTTTTGATTCCTCTACGGCGCCATAGAGTGAATGGTAGGACTCATCAAGCTCCCGGTGAAATAAAGTATGGGAACCATCCCCGGTTTTCCGAATGTCGAAACTCCCGGTCATTCAAGTTGCCATTAGCCGGGCAGCCCGCTCATGCATGGACTTCAGTTTCCTTCTCATCTTGTCCATAATCGCCTTGAACTCCTTATCATTTCTGACAGACTTCAGCGTTGGATCCGTCATCGCGAGGCGATATTCATGCCAACCACTCTCAAAAGCCTGTTTGAGCCAGAGGACCGCCTCCTCACGCTTGTTTTGGATCGCGTAATTCCTGCCAAGTTCAAGCTTACAGCGGTAGTAGTCATTCCCTTCACTGATAGATTCCTTTAATGTCGCATCAACCTGTTTGAAAACCACTTCGGCAATATTCGGCTTATTGTTCTTGAGGTAGACATATCCGAGGTAACCCGGGGCAAGTCCAATAGGATCCATCAGGGAGTAAACGCCAAGGTTCAGGTCATATACTTTTTCCAGATAGAGTTCGGCTTCGTCATAGTTCCCCCTAAACATTTCAATTTGCCCCATGTTGGCCATTAAGCCGGGGTCATCGGGAGAAATAGAAAGACCTTTCCGGGTGACCTCCAAAGCCTTTTCAAGTGATCCACGCTGTACATATATTCTGCCAAGTGAGAAATAGGATTCCGCGAAATCCGGTTGCATTTGCATGGATTCCTCAATCAGGTCGAAAGCCTTTTCATCAAAACCGAGTTCGGCATATGCTTCCCCAAGCTGTACATAGGCAATAGAGTATAATGGGGCAAGTGCAATGGCTTTTTCAAGCATGGGTATCTGTTTATCCAACTCTCCAAGCCTACCGTAAATTACCCCCAGGTTATTGATCGCCTGGAAGAAATTGGGATTTCTGTCAATGGCTTTCTGGTTAGCCTCAATGGCAAGTTCATTCAACCCCTGGTATGCATATCCCACGCCAAGTGCTTTATATCCTTCGGCAACTTCCGGATCCAGGGCTATGGCCTTCTGGGCTGTGACAATGGTGCTGTCCAGCCAGTTTCGCGGCTTATGGTATCGCAATACCCGCTGTGCATAAGCATCAGCCAGGCCGGCATAAGCCATGGCATATTCAGGGTCTAATTTCAGCGCTTCCTTGAAAAGCTCAATAGCAATCTCGTTGTCAGCATCACGATAAAGATTATAATAATCCCGTCCTTTCAGGTAAAGGTCATATGCATCAAGATTAGCGGTTGGCGTATATTCCAAACGTCTTTTGACCTTAGGACTCAGCTTGATCTGCAAATTATCCGCGATATTGCGGGCGACATCCGTTTGTACAGCAAACACTTCCGTCATCTCACGGTCATAGGTTTCCGCCCAGATATTCTCTTCGGTCTCCACGTTGATGAGTTTGGCCGATATCCGTACCTGGTTCCCTATTCTTCTGACACTTCCTTCCAGTATCAAATTGACATTCAATTTGCTTGCTATGGCGTTGATCGACATTTCGCTGATCTGGAGATCCTTCAATGATAACCTGGAGATCACCTGCACATCTTTGATTTTAGAAAGATTGGTGATGATATCATCTGTAATGCCGTCGCTGAAATATTTGTCATCCTGATTATCACTCATATTTTCAAAGGGCAGTACGACAATTGTATTTTCGTCATGATCCGGTGCGGCATATTCATCCCCGGCCCTTACGTTGAAGGTGATGAAACCGGCGATGATCGCCAGCGTTATCAATGCAGATTGAAGGCCGATCTCAAGCCTGGTTACCTTTTGCGTACCACTTTCACCGTGAAACCATGCAATCAGAACTGATCCCGGGATACCGGCAATGATGAGGATCATCAGCATATCAAAAATAAAACCGGACAATGCATACCTGTCGATAAACAGACTGATAACCTGCATGGCCACCCACGCTCCGCCGAGATAGATGATCAGTGTTCGGAATACCTTCCGCTCCTTGAGCTTGAGAAATAATTTATTGAAAAATCCACCCATAGAAACCGACAAAAAGAAATGTCAGAATACATATTGCCTTGGCAAGTTTCAAAGATAGACAGTTTTTCCAATCCTGAAAACCGTGCCTTTACATTTTATATGGGCTAGGGTAATGGTCAGATTTCAATATCCTATCCGAACATCAATACTTTTAACCCGGTAAGGGATATTTTGCTGATGCAGCAATTGATTGGCCGGATAACTGTATACTTCCACACGTTGTTCGAACGCCACAAAAAGGACAGAGTTTACCGGTTCATATTTAAATGCCACCACTTCCTCTGAAAATTCCCTGATCAATTTGTTGAAACCTTCCGCGTAATTGTAGAGATAAATGCTGTTGTCAATATTCAAAAAGAACCTGTCAGCATCGTATTTTTCAACCTGCCTGATCAATCCGGCTTCGATCTTTTTTACATTCGTTATGAAATTCCCTAAGGGATTATAGGTGCCCACTAATGCATTCTGACTTTCATTTCCAAAAATGAGGAAATTAAAACCGTACTTACCAATCTGAATATCCGCGACATCATAATTCAGGGGTCTTTTACGCGCGACGGTACCGGTACCCCTGTAGAACAAAACCAAAAGGTTGCTGTTTGAATTCTTGGCCTCGAATTCTCCGAGAATATGATCACTGGTGGCTTGCACATGATGTGGTATGGAATCATGCAATTGTGTGGAAACGATATTTGTATTTCCGGTCAGTGCATGATAACTTTTGATTCGTCCATTTTTGGTGGCTGAAAAAATAGTGAAGTTGGCATACTTCAGGGTGGTGTATTCCGGGTTGGGCAACTCCGGTGTTTTGCTCCAGATCAGCTCGGCGTCATCATGGGAAAAAGCAAACAGTTTTCCTGGCTGAGTCGTGATAAGATAAAAGTAATCCTTAAAATCCGCGGTGGTGGATGCTACATATTCTCCTTCGATCGAAGCGAACACCCTCTCACTGAAATCCGGTTCATAAAAATATACCTTACTCTGGTTAATCGCCGGACGGGTAGTCACATACAATCCTTTATACTTTGTTTCCGGATTGGTCAGTTTGATCTGATGAAAATAGGTATGGGTTCCCGCCCCTCCAATGACGGTTACATGCATGAAATATGGACTGAAAAATCCCTGGGGGATCAGACCCAGCTGAACATTTTCGTCTATCTCTACATGGGTCGTGTCGAAATACCAGGATACCGGTTCAAATAGCGTTGCATTGTCATAATTCACAAAACTTACCTGGACAAACTTTATTCTTTTTTCACTTTTTATTTCGAGGTGCAGCCTGACCTCATCCGGGAGAAGGATATTCTGGTTGTCTTCCGGAGAAATGACCTCCACTATGGGTGGAGGGACAGACTCTTCTTTCTTACAGGAATAAGTGGTAAAGATCAAAAGAAGAAGCAGAAACGGAAAGACCACCCTACTTAAACAGAATGATGCTCCTCCATCAGTATTCTCTTTTTTCGTATATTTCAGAGTATAAAAAACCAATATAATGCTGAAAAAAATAAACCTGGAAAAAGTACTATTCTTAGACATTGAAACAGTTCCTTCCGTTGCAAAGTTCACTGATTTAACAAAAAAGTTCAGGAGTCTGTGGGAGAAAAAGGCCGAACAGATCCAAAGGTTTGATGAGAAGTCCACACCCGACGAATTGTACAAGAGGGCTGGCATATATGCGGAATTCGGCAAGGTGATTTGCATCTCCTGTGGTATCATTGCCGGTTCTGAACTTCGGATCAAGTCCTTCTTCGGAGATGATGAAAAAACCCTCCTGGGTGAATTTGCGGACCTGCTGAACAACTATTATAACAAGGAACACCACTTGCTTTGTGCACACAACGGCAAAGAGTTCGATTTTCCTTACCTCTCCAGAAGAATGCTCGTAAAAGGCATCAAGCTGCCTGACATTTTAAACCTTGCCGGAAAAAAACCCTGGGAAGTGAGACATCTCGATACGATGGAATTGTGGAAATTCGGCGATTTTAAATATTACACCTCCCTCGACCTGTTAACTACCCTGTTCGATATACCTACCCCCAAGGATGATATTGACGGCAGCATGGTGGGAGACATATACTGGGTCGAAAAGGATATAGAAAGGATCGTTCAATATTGCCAGAAAGATGTCGTCGCGCTTGTCCAATTGATGATGAAATACCTGGGACGTCCCCTCTTCAGGGAGGAAGATATCATGGTGAAGGATCAAGAAACAGGATAGCCGCTTCTCCTGGAAAATATTGCAATCCACACGCCCTGAGCAAGTTTGACGAAATGCCCAAATAGTTATTAACAGCACGGACAGAGCGGTTCAATTATTGTATTTTTGGCGATATGGAAGAAGCCGCCAGCAAAACACGTCAGAAACCCACACAGTCCAGAGAAAACAACCTTACCCGCTCCTTTCTCGAGCACGGCAAAGTACCGCCCCAGGCCATTGAGCTTGAAGAAGCGGTGCTTGGCGCCATGATGCTTGAGAAGGATGCTGTCAGTGCGGTGATAGATATCCTTTCTCCCGCTGTGTTTTATAAGGAAAGTCACCAAAAAATATATGGCGCGATCCAACAATTGTTTGGTAAATCCGAACCCATTGATATCCTGACGGTAACCAATGAACTAAAAAGCAGCGGGGACCTGGAAATCGTCGGCGGCCCCTATTACATCACTTCACTGACCAGCAGAATCGCATCGGCAGCAAACGTGGAATACCATGCACGTATAATTCTGCAGAAGCATATCCAGCGTGAATTGATCTCCATCTCATCTGAGATCATCGCAGCACGCGATTCCGATACCCACCTTGTTGGGATACCTACAGGGTTTACAGAACTCGACCGCATCACCAACGGCTGGCAGCGGTCAGATCTTATCATCCTCGCGGCCAGACCTTCCATGGGTAAAACCGCCCTCGCGCTTACGATGGCCAGAAATATGGCTGTTGATTTCAAAAAATCAGTTGCCATTTTCTCACTGGAAATGTCTGCCGTGCAGCTTGTAACCCGCCTTATCGCAAGTGAGAGCGAGATCCGGTCCGACAAGTTGAAACGAGGGGACCTGGCGGGTCATGAGTGGCAAAAACTTGACAGCAAGATACAACAGCTGATCGAAGCCAATATTTTTATTGACGATACACCGGCACTGACCATCTTTGAGCTCAGGGCAAAATGCCGTCGATTGAAACAGCAGCACAACATCGAAATGGTCTTTGTGGATTATTTGCAGTTGATGAGCGGAGGAGGCGACAACAGGGGAAATCGCGAACAGGAGATCAGCCAGATCTCAAGGTCATTGAAAGCCCTGGCAAAAGAGCTTAACATTCCTGTGTTAGCCCTTTCACAGCTTAGTCGTGCCGTGGAAAACCGGCCCGGGCAAACCAAGCGGCCCATCCTCTCCGACCTTCGTGAATCAGGGGCTATAGAGCAGGATGCCGACCTGGTCCTCTTTATCTACAGACCCGAATATTATAAGCTTGATCAATTTGACGACGGAACTTCCACCCACCGGGTAGCTGAATTGATCATTGCAAAGCACAGGAATGGAGCTGTCGGTGACCTCCGGTTAAAATTCATTGATACATTTGCAAAGTTTGAAGATATGGTAGATGGGGCCAAAGCTTTTTCTGCTGATGACGTTCGTGCTGGAATAACCACCTTCCAGTCAAAAATGAATGATGATACTGACATAGAATCAGATGATAGTGAACCTAATTATTAATTTGTAACATTATGACAAAACAAAGAATGATCACCCTGCTCAGCCTGATTATCATGCTGCCTGCAATGATTTTACCTCTTCAGGCACAAAAGTCCGTTGAGCTTAAATATAATCTTCAGAAAGGAAACATTTTCGATTACTCGATCGTTTCGGACCAGGATATTGTTTTCGAAGCCAACGGTCAGACCATGGCCATGGACAATTCCTTTTCTTTTTATATGACCCAGGAGATCTCAGAAGTGACTGCCGACAGCATCAGAATTGAAGGAAAGATCAACAGGACGGTAACCGAGGCCAGCATTTTCGGTATGACGGTAACCTATGACAGTGACGATCCTGCCTCTACCCAGAATCCCATGTCAGCTAAAATGGGAGAAGAGTTTATGAAGATTCTCAATAAACCCTTCAGCATGTCAATGGACCACAGGGGAAACATGGGCAACATGGACATCAGCAATCTTTCAGATAATGATGAAATAGCCAAAAACATCAACTCAGGTTCTCAATTTGCCGTTTATCCGAAAGGCAAGATCACCATTGGTGATTCATGGACTAAGCAAATCATGCCTGTTGAAGGCAGCGATATGAAATTCGATGCCACGTATACCCTGTTAAAGTTATCCGGCAAACAAGCCACCATAGGCATTGAAGGGACGATCACCTCCAATACCATGGACGGTGAGGAAATGAAGATCGACGGCACGATGAAGGGAGAGATGCTGGTGGATGTAAAAACAGGCTGGCTCATCGAATCAACCCTGAACCAGGAACTCCAGCTGGACCTGGAACAAAACGGAGCGCAGTTTCCGGCGACGATTACCGGAACCACAGTCACAACTTCTGCCATGAAGAACTGATGACATGTGATATTTTAAGCAGGCTGACCCGCTTGTCGGTCGACCATCCTGCAGGAATTTCCATACAATGACCCGCATATTGATCATCATACTGCTCGCATTTAACGGCCTGGGAGCCGTCTATGGGGGCATTATGCTGATATCCGATCCTTCAGGATGGAAACTGGGCCTTCCAATCAGTCTCCTTGAACACAGTCCGTTTGAAGATTTCCTGATACCCGGTTTTATTCTTTTTATTGTAATCGGATTGGGAAACCTGGTTGTCTGTGGTCTTGTCATACTCAGGACCGGAAAAAACGCGAGCTGGGTAATTGTTGCAGGCTTCGCGCTGGCAGTTTGGATCGCTGTCCAACTGCTGATGATAAGACAGGTACATTACCTGCATATTATATATGCCTTCGTCGGTATCCTATTAATGATCCTTGGGATCATTGACCGAAAAAGAGAATTGGAAGGATCGGACTAAACGATTTCCAGAATCAATCAGCTAATACGGTATTAACCAGTTCGGCGGCATCCTTCAGCTGAATCGCAGAGTGCACTTTCAGCCCGGAATGATCGATGAGTTCTTTGGCTTCAGCAGCATTCGTACCCTGCAACCTTACGATAATGGGAATATTAATGTTCCCAATGTTCTGGTATGCATCCACAACACCCTGGGCAACCCTGTCACAGCGAACAATGCCTCCAAAGATATTGACAAGGATAGCCTTGACATTCGGATCCTTCATGATGATCCGGAAAGCTTCTTCTACCCTTTTGGCATCAGCTGTACCTCCCACATCCAGAAAGTTGGCCGGGTTTCCACCGGACATTTTGATCATATCCATGGTCGCCATGGCCAGTCCGGCACCATTTACCATACAACCCACGTTGCCGTCGAGTTTCACATAATTGAGGTCGAACCTTCCTGCTTCCACTTCCAGCGGGTCTTCCTCATCCAGGTCGCGCATGGCAGCAATATCCTTATGCCGGTAGAGGGCATTATTGTCAATCGTCACTTTTGCGTCGGCAGCAAAGATCTTTCCGTCGGCTGCTTTTATGACGGGGTTGATCTCGAAAAGACTGGCATCGGCACCAGCGAAAGCCTTGTAAAGGGCGGAAACAAATTTCACCATCTCCTTAAAGGCAGTACCACTCAGTCCAAGGTTAAAAGCGATCCTTCGTGCCTGGAACCCTGTCAGACCTACTGCGGGATCAATAACTTCGGTAAAGATCTCTTCCGGTGTCTCTTCGGCTACCTGTTCGATATTCATACCTCCCCGCGGGGAATACATCACCATATTCTTCGCTAAGTCCCTGTTCAACAGGATGCTCATATAATACTCTTCCACTTTTTCCGGACCCGGGTAATATATGTTCTGTTCTACGAGCACCTTTCGGACAAGTTTACCCTCCTTCTTGGTTTGGGGTGTGACCAGCATCATACCGATAATCTCATCGGCATAATCCTTGACTTCTTCCAATGATTTGGCAATTTTAACACCGCCACCCTTACCGCGTCCCCCGGCATGGATCTGTGCCTTGACCGCCCATTTATCGGAACCGGTTTGTTTATGAATGGACTTGGCTGCTTCAAAGGCCTGATCCGGTGATGTGGCTACAACTCCAAAAGGCACGGAAACGCCGTACCCCTGCAAAATCGATTTGCCCTGATACTCGTGAAGATTCATAAAGTGAATGTTAAGTGTTTTACGAAGGCCCAAAAATAGAACTTTATCCCGACAAACGGCTACTGTTCATCAGGAAATTTATCGGGCTTAGCAAAGGCGGGGTCCGTCAGGAATTCATCATCCCTGAGGGTCTTTATGAAACTCAGCAGATCTGCTTTTTCAGCAGGGAGCAACTGCACCCCTCCCCTGTTGACGTGATGCATCAACGGGTCGACTGACGGCGACCAGATCAGTTTGTGAGAGTAAAAGTCAATCACTTCTTCCAGTGTCTTAAACCTGCCGTCATGCATGTAGGGACCTGTAAGTTCAATGTTCCTCAGGGTGGTGGCCTTGTAGGCACCCAGGTCCATTGGATCACCGGTGATGGAATACCTGTCAGACGGATCGGTAAATACAGAATCCTTTCCATTGTTGTAAAACAAATGAGTCGTAAAAAGCGGATTGCCAAAACCACCATGACAATGGAAGCAATCGGCGCCCTCTTCTGTCGTGAACAGGATGAAGCCATTCAATTCGGATTGTGACAATTGCAGTTCACCACGCATGTATTTGTCAAATTTTGAATTGGCGGATATCAGGGTCCTCACAAATTGTGCAATCGCCCGTTCTATATTCTTAAAAGTAACCCGGTCACTGCCAAAAGCTTTCGCAAACAATTGGGGATATCCGTCTATCGATTGGAATAAAGCTTTTACTTTTACCGTATCACCGGCTATTTCATCGTCAGCAGTAACCGCAAGTCTTACAATATCTTCAATATTCCTGAGTCCCTCCTGCCCGTTGGCAGGATACACCGCACCATTCCATTCGTAACCTGAGCGGTTCCATACCAGGTTGATCAGTGGCAACATGACATGGTTGGTCTTTTTTCCAGTCAGGCCATGCGGATGCCCGCCCTCGAAATCCGGATGATCTATTCCCGCTTCAAAAGATCTTTCCTGCCTGTGACAGCTGGCGCAGGTCATCAGTGAATCAGGATGTGTCCTTCCTGACAGTCTGCCGTCATAAAACAGGTACCTGCCCAATTCGACGCCTTCCACTGTCATGGGATTATCATCCGGGATATTCAGGGCATTCGGAAAACCGAAGGGAATATCAATAACATAGGGCGTTGCCTGAAAACTGTTTCCTTCATCATCTTTCCGGCAGGATTGAAAAATTAAGAAAGGTAACGCAATCAGTATAAAACAGACCCTCTTGGAAAAAAAGGCTGAACTACACCTGTATTTTCGTAATTCTCTCATTTGAGTTCACAACTAAATACATCCCATCCGTTTTCACAGGCCAGGTGCATGGCTTCCTGATTTTGCATGATGTCACCACCCCAGTCATCATGGTTATAAATATTCGGGGACTGAAACCAGTTTTCCACATTCATAACGATGGTCAGCTGGGTGGTTTGTTCGGCTTTAATTTCGAAATCCGGGCAACTCAGGGTCACGTCGAAATAATTCTGCACATAATGATCGATGACATCCGGATAGCTGACATAAACCTGTCCGATGCCAAGGTGAAAGTTGAAAGGAGAGATCTGGCCCAGGGTATCCAGCCATTTTCCGTTCAATTTCATGTAATGGTATCCACCACCCAGGAGTTCCGGCCAGAACATCAGGGATTCCGGCGGGTTGACAAACATGAGCGACTGGTTCTTCTCCGCGCTTATGCCAAATGTAAATGAGTGTAATGTGTACTTCCCGGGGGTAAGTTCATCCGGAAATTCATGCAGATGGGTTTCCGGCAGGTCAGTGTCAATGTAAAATATGTCTTTCCATGCATCTAAGATGAACTTATTTCCTTCTGCGTCCTGTAAAGTGACATCGGAAATAAAATACTGGATCTCATTGACGAGGTATTCATTCCCCGCCTTATTTTCATAGATCATCTGGTCATACACCAGCGGTTTACCATTTAGCCTGTGTTCAAATTTCAAGGCTATATGACCGTGTGTCAGCCTGGCTGTAACCCTGTTTGTAGACTTTTCCTCCCATTTTAATGATCAGCGTCAAAGCTGAATTCACATCGGTATATCTTCCGGAAAGATATACCATATCGCCCTTTTCAGCTATAAATGAAAAGTTCCATTCATCTCCTGCACTTTGAGGCGTAAGGGTTATCCTTTCAACCGTACCCGTTTCATCCAGATAATACAAAGAATATTCCGAAATGGCCGATGTCGCAAGATATTCGACTTTAACCTCGCTATTCTTTGAACAGGATTGCAGCAAAAGGAGGGTTATCAATATGATAATCAGTTTTTTCATCCTGTGGCATTTAAAAATTAATGATCAGGTTCGCATAGAAGATCCTGCCCGGTTCATAAAGGGGGTAGGAAGTACCTATTATATTCCTGTTCAAATGCTCATAATAGGCATTGTCAAACAGGTTCTTTATACCGGCATATATTTTCAGGAAATCATTCAGCTGATATTTGACATCCAGGTTAAAGATCACAAAACCCGGGGTAGATCGTTCATTGAATGCTTCAGAAGTTCGATTTTGGGGAGCAACGGCCCGAAGTGAAATTCCCGGCATCAACCTGTTCTTAAAAAACTTGTAACCTGCATGGATATTAAAATCCAGGGGAGGGATTTCAGGCAGCGGGTCATTTTGCAACACTTTTTCTTCCATCGTTCCATCTGCGTTGAAAACGTATTCGGTAGCATCAGGATTCCATCCTGCGGTGTAGGAAGCATTGCAGGATATTTCCCATTGGTATTGCAACGGACTCTGGTAGGACAGCTCAAAACCTGTCATGTAGGCCTGGTCTATGTTAATAAACCGTTTGACACCCAGTACACCCGTGGTTTGTGGTTTAATCTCCGAAGGGGGCACGACATGTCCTGTGATAAAGTTTTGCAGAAAAGAAAAGAAGGTTGACACTTCAAAAGTTCCTGCCCGATCTGTCAAGAGTCTTATACCCAGGTCCGCTTCATTGTTTACTTCCGGCAGCAGCCCGGGATTACCCAGATAATCGTAGGGATCATATCCGATCGGCAATAAAATGATGAATCGCTCTGTGATGTCAGGACTCCTGCTGCTTCGGCCAAGTGAAAACAGCAGGTCTGCTGTTTTGGTCATATGCCATGTTAGCCCGCCGCTAAAACTAAAGTTAGCATAGCTACTCTCTGTTTCATCCTCCGCATAGACTTCGCCCCCCATCATGTTCGTCCTGAGTAAATTACCAGATAAGGCGGAATTGAAGTCAAGACGGGCTGCCGCCACCCAGTCGATGACGGAACCCGGATGCTGGTATTCAGCAAAAATCCCCAAATTGGTGATACGGGCATTGTTCCAAATATCTTCCGCTTTTCTTGGAAGCATGGGCTGCAGAATAAGGTTCTTGATACGTTCGCCATCTTTGCGAATCTGTTCAAGGTCGCCACCGAGCTCTACTTGTGAGGTGCCCATGTTGAAATTAATACCCAGCTTACCTCCCGTATTCCGGGCGTCAATGGTTGAAACGGCCACTACGGTATCTGAAAATGGGCGATTCTTATTGTCCATCTCATGATGAACATCTGAGAGATAAGCCTTGAACCGAATGAAATTTACAGAACCAAACGGTTTGCTTGCCAGGTAATTCAGGCTGTAAATATTTGTATTGTCATTACGTTCATCCATTGGCAGGGTTGGAAAATCGACATCGGAACCATGTGATGTTTCTACTGACCCATAGACCACATGCCGGCTTGCTATCCTGAAGGCCATTATACCTGCGAGGGACTGCTGATTCAACGAGGAGCGTACCCAGTTTCCATCACCATCCCGGTAGTCATCATATTTTTTCCAGCTGCCGCTCAACTGGTAAGAAAATACATTTCCCGTACCCCCGACGGCGACTTTGGTTTTGAAACCGGAATGGTTGGTTTGCGCTCCAAGCAACAGATTTACGTAAGTCTTATACTTTGAACTAAACAGTGGATTGTAGGTGCTAATGTCAATTACACCTCCAAAATTCACCCCATATTTGAATGATGTTAAAAACATAAAGATCCTGAAAGGACCTTTTGCACTGAAATATGGGG
>JARRQC010000030.1:0-5112 GCA_037382165.1 bacterium
CCGGTACCGACAATGATCACTCCTTTATAACCCGCGTCAACCAGTGAATCGAGGGTGTCTGGTTTCATACCCGGATAGTAATACAGCATGGTTACCTTATCGCTGAAATAAGGCATGATCTTTACTTTTCTGTCGCTCCTTCTTTTATTGTATTCCTCTTTTATCGGAACGATCTTTTCCCGGTTGAGGGATGCTATGGGTGTATCCCCTATCGTTCTGAAAGTAGACCGGTAGGAGGAATGCATTTTTCTGACACGCGTCCCTTTATGCAATAATCCGTATTCATCCGATGTTGGTCCGAACATGCAAACCATCACCTCCGCAATATCGGAATGTCCCGCTGCACGCATGGCATGCATGAGGTTCAGCGCAGCATCGGAACTGGGCCTGTCTGAGGAACGCTGGGAACCCACGAGTACCACCGGTACGGGTAAATTCTGGCACATGAAGGTAAGTGCCGCCCCGGTATGATGCAAAGTGTCCGTACCATGACCTACGACAATGCCGTCGATACCATTCTCTATTTCCCTTCCAATGGCTTTTGCGAGGGCAATATATTGTTTTGGTCCCATATTTTCGCTGAATACGGCAAAGACCTTTTCTGTATCCAGGTTACAGATGTCAGCCAACTCAGGCACCGCCCCGTACAATTCTCCGGGGGAGAAAGCCGGGATGACGGCACCGGTTCGATAATCAAGCCGGGAAGCAATGGTCCCTCCCGTTCCAAAAAGCTTGACATGGGGTAAACCCGGTGTGACCGGAAATTCCTTTTCAGGGATCTTGTAGTTTGCCTTTTTGTACCCTATTTCCTTCATTCCGGTAATGGTACGTATATCGATACCGATGTTATACCCTGTTGCGATCTTGATGACAATGTGCTTATCATCATCATTCTCTGCACGAGGCAGTACCGTCCCCTCAAATTTTCCCCGGGTTGTCTCCACGAGGGCAGCTCCCCACACCCTTACCTCATACTTTTTAAGTATGTCAAGGGCATCTCCCTTATAGCCCTGGAATATATCTTCTGTCATCGTTCAATTTTTTTGCTTAATTCGGTGAGGTTCATATTACCAATTGCCATGGCCCGGATCTGTCCCATTATCCAGTTCTTCTTTCTTGTCAGATCATTATGCCTGCATTCTTGTTTAAACTTGTCTTCAAGAATGGGGATTTGTGCCATGATCTTTTCTTCCTTTATCTTTTTGAAGTTTAATTCCGCCAGGATCGAATCGAAATCCATCTTGGGATATTCCATGATCAGCGGTAACATTTCCTTGGCCAGGGTGAAGTCAAGTTTGTTTTTCAGTAAATATTGAAAGAGTTTGAAAATTTTCTTCTCGTAAAGGACATCTGCCCCGCTATACTGACCTTCTGCATGTTTGAGATCGTGACCGATGAAAGTGCCCACAAATTTCGAATCAACAGGCAATTCATTGATGATACTTTCGATCAATGGAAAATGATCCTTTGAGAAAATATAAGTATAGGTATCTTCAGGGATCTTCCATTCTTTGAGTTTGTGGTACCTGTCGATAATTTCCTCCGGCAGGTTCAATTTTAATTTCTCAATAAGGCTGTCCTCAAGGGGAATCGGGGCCGAATCCGTATCAGGGTACATCCTGTCGGCACCGGGCAGCACCCGTTCGAAGAGGGTGGTTCCGTTTGCCAGTGATTTGCGGGTTTCATTCGGTATCCCCTCCAGCGCAAGCAGACATCTTTCTTCGATAGTTTCTATTGCGGTTTGCATATCATCTGAAGGTCCGGCAATGATCACCTGCGCGTCACCCTCACTGGACTTCAATTTTTTCCTGATATGCATCCATTGTTCTTCGGACAAAGCTGATTCCAGTTCTTCAGAATGGAACAGGTTGGGTCGCTCTATGCAGGCGATCACCTTCAGCCTGTCGGAAAGCTCATCGGCAAACATTTTTCCGGGTTGGGTGAACCAGGATAGCGCTCCCTCAAATGCAGGCAGGTTCACCAGTATTAGTTTTTCCGCATGCACCGGCAACTCAACATTTTCCAGAAACTCAGGATCGAGTTCAGCCGTTTTTACTTTCCATTTGTCCGGTGCACCGATCTTTTCTTTCAGCATGTCGCGCATCAGCAAAAGTGACCACTGCCGGAATGCCTCGTTATGGGTAAGCTCGGGGATCCACCGGGTATGCGCTACCCCTTTGATTTCCACCCTTGTTCCTCCACGGCAACTTACATTTACGTCCTGACGGCCGGCTCCCATACCGGTCCTGACTTTCCCGGTACTGCGGTTTAAAAACCGGATGTAATCGCAGGTATCTTTCACCTCATCAGGATTGACACAATCGGGATAGGTCACGGTCTCAATAAGGGGCATTCCCAACCGGTCCGTTTTATAGATCCTGGTATGTCCAACATCAGAGATCTCACGGCAGGAATCCTCTTCAATGCTCAACTGTATCAGGCGGATCTTCTTATAAGGCAGTTCGATCTCACCTTCCACACCCAGGATTGCCGTACGCTGAAAACCCGTTGGGATACTGCCATCAAGGTATTGCTTTCGTGTAATGTGCACTTCGCCTACAACATTGAGTTTCGAAAGCAGCGAGATCTCCAGGGCAATTTCAAGGGCTTCGCGGTTCATGGGAAAGGGAGGTGTATCATCCACCTCATAAGTACAGGCCGTTTTATTTTTTAAGCGGTAAATGATTTCCTTGCGGGTTTTGAATTCCATTAAAGCCGTGCCATCATATTCACCCAGTTCGCTCAGCGTGGGCCGCATATGTCTTATGAGTTCCGCATCATAATCCTCATGGGAGTTAAATATCCCTGACGGGCAATGGCAGAAAAGTTTCTCCTGTGTCAGCAATTGTTGGTGTACTTCGAGTCCCGACATGAAGCCGATTCGATCATAATCGTCTTGTGTGGCATCCCTCCGTGGGACATAGCCTGCTTTCCAACGGCTTTCAGCATAATTGTGTTTGGGATCGAACTTCATTTACCTCGGAATTTACGTATTGTGAATGGATGGGCAAATGTAGTAAAAAGGCGTTCCTGCCCGGTTGACAACCGACCTTGATTTTTAAGGAAAATGGGGCTATTCTGTATTCCCCGGAAAAATCCAACATCAAATATTATTTACATTTACACGTTCATTTATCAATAAAACACCCAGAGACAACATGCCCCACTCGCTGCGGTTTTTCCTTGTTGATTTCATGCTGCCGCTTGCCTTGTCCGCACAGCGCAAGTCCATGGTTTTTGTGGAGCGGACCGATGTGCAAAGGTATACCCTGGCTCTGGACATCGAACGTCTGATCGGCAACGTAAAACTGAGACATGAAAAAACGGTTTTCTATTGCGACAGCGCTTATCTCAATGATAAATCAAACAAGCTTGAAGCGTTTGGGAATGTCCACATCAATGTCAATGACAGCATTGATGTATATGGTGACCGGCTGATCTATGAAGGAAATACACGTATCGCGGAAATATTTGACAACGTCAGACTTGTCGATAAAAATACAGTGCTTACCACAGACCATCTGGTCTATAACCGGAATACACGTATCGCCTTTTACAATAATAACGGGACGATCGTAAGTGAGGAAAACACGTTAAAAAGCAAGACCGGTTACTATAATACGGATACCAAGATCTTCTATTTCCAAAAAGATGTGGTGCTGGTCAATCCTGACTCGGAAACCTATTCGGATACATTGGTCTACAATACGAACAACGAAACCTCTTATTTCCATGGACCCACTGTGATTCGCGGTGACGAGAGTACGATATATACGGAATACGGATGGTATGACACCCGGAATGACGTCTCCAAACTAACCCGAAAAACCTATATCAGCAACGCCGAACAAACCATTAAAGCGGACAGCTTGTTATATGATAACGCCAATTTCTTTGGAAAAGCGTATGGGCATGTCACCATTACCGACACCTTACATCAGGTTATCATCCGGGGCCGGTATGGTGAAATGTGGGATGACGTAGGCAAATCCTTTATTACCGACAGTGCCCTTGCCATTACCTATGATGATCATGATTCCCTGTTTATCCATTCCGACACGATGTGGATGTATTATGACAAGGAGCACGAGGCCAAGAAAATGCTTGCCTATTATCATGTTCGCTTTTTCAGGGATGATATGCAGGGAAAGTGCGATTCGCTGTCCTACAACATGAATGATTCAACGATTCGTCTATACACGGAACCGGTGATGTGGTCCGGACCCAACCAGCTGACAGCAGACTCCATCAACATTGCCATTGTAAACAACCAGGTGGATTCACTGATCATGTACAACACTGCATTTATTGTCTCCCGCGACAGTACGGATACCTACAATCAAATCCGCGGAAAGGATATGATCGGATATTTTAAGGAGAATGAACTGAACAGGATCAGGGTAGATGGCAATGCACAAACCGTCTATTATATCAGGGAAGATGACGGTTACCTGATTGGGATCAACCTGTCGGAATCGAGTGCCATGATGATCAGGCTGAAGAATAATGATGTCAGTACGATAAATTACCTGGCCAAGCCACAGGAAATCATGTATCCGCTGGAGGAGGTACCGGCTGACAGAACAAAATTGAAAGGCTTTGGATGGTACGAGTGGTTAAGACCAACAAATAAAAAGGATATTTTCATTTCGGATCCGGAAGATTGATAGGGATTGAGGATCAGGTCAGAAGAGTGAAAACTTCACGTATCGCTTCGGGTTCAGCCTGATATCCTCCAGCAGTTTGTTGAGTTCTTCTGCTGATTTTTCCACTTCCATATAGAGTGTGTCATTGTGAAGCAACAAGCCGAGGGACCCCTCCCCTGATTGTATTTGCGCAAGAATGACATCCAGTTTTTCCAGGGACTGATTGGCCCTGTTGAATGTACCCGGAATATCAGCCCTCGCAAGAGAATCGGAAACTACTTTAAGGTTATTGATGATGTTTGAAATGTTGCCCCGGTTCTGTTTTAAGGTGTAGGAAAGTGAATCTATATTTTCAAGTATCGAGGCAATCCTGTTGGATTCCTGGTCAACCAGGGTATCAATATTCGAAGTGGTACTTTGCAGATTGGCAAATGTCTTGCGGATGTCATTGAAGCTTTTGGTCAGG
>JARRQC010000030.1:5120-30604 GCA_037382165.1 bacterium
ACAAGTGAATCAATAGACAACAAAAGGTTTTCCGCTTTCATTTTGATAGGTTGAACCTGGGCACTGACGGCATCTTTCAGGGAAGCTTCGAGGCTGGTGGCCAAAGTATCTCCACTTGCCGCCAATTCTTCAGCTACCCCAATATCCAGCTCAACTGCCTTGGATCCCATAATATCTGCGCTAATAATACGCGCGTAAGTGTCCTTGGGAATTGGGAATTGATTTTCGAGCATCAACACCACAATGATATCACCCGACATGGAAGGATCAAAGAAAAGCTCATTGACCTGCCCGACCCTGTAACCATTGATCAACACAGGATTGGCTACTTCCAGCCCACTGACCTCTTCATACTTTGCGTAAAAGATAGTCTGTTTGGAAAAGATATTTTTACCTTTCAAAAAATTATAGCCCCATATAAACAGGGCGAGGGCAATCAGAAAAGAAAGCCCAATCAGAATATTTCGGTACCGGTTCAAGCTAAAGGTCTGCTTTGTTTTGAATTTATGACAGCATGTGTAATGAGCAAAATGCAGTACATACGCTCACCAAATTTAATCAATTTAGGGATACAAATCTAACGATTTGATTCCAGTTTTGTCGCTTCCTGCATGCTAATCCGGTTATTGTCTTTAAAGGCAGCCACAAAAGCATCACCAAATCCCATCTTTCTGATACGTGCCATGTGCTGGTCTGCCTGTGTCCGGTTACTGAAGGTTCCGGAAGTATATTTGTACAGGCCATTGTGCTCATAATAAGAAACATCAGGTACCTCATTAAACCGGTTATCCGAGGATTTGATCAGTACCGGGCTGGTGTAGAATTGCACCTTGTAATTTAAGCCCCTGGAAGAAACGGATTCCTTTTTAACGGGACTGGTAGCTGGTTTTATTTCCTCCGGTTTTTTATTTTCCAGTTCGAATTCCAGTTTGTATTGCTTAAATGCCCTGTAAATGGCCGAAGCCATATATGCCTGTCCATCCTCCGACATCAGGAATTTCTCCTCCTGCGGATTGCTGATAAATCCCAGTTCCACTAGTACACCTGGCATAGCAGTGCGCCAAAGGACCAGAAAACCTGCCTGGTGTACCCCCCTGTCCCGACGTCCCACCCTGTTTTTGAATTGATCCTGAATAAGGGTCGCCAGCAGGTTACTTTGTTCCTGATAGACATTCTGGTATAGGTTAAACTGTATATAGGACTCCACCGAGTTGACATCAAATCCCTCGTATTGATCTTCAGCATTCTCCTCAAAAAGAATGGCGGCATTTTCAAGTATGGCAACATCCAGGTTGGCATCGCTTTTATGTAAACCCATGGTGTAGGTTTCCGATCCGTATGCGCGTTGGTTCGCATTGGCATTGCAATGGATCGAAATAAAAAAATCAGCATTGTTCTTGTTGGCGATCTCAGCGCGTTGGTGTAACGGTATAAACCGGTCATCCTTACGCGTATAGATCACCCTGACATCCGGTAGGTATTTGCGGATATATTCCCCTGTTTTCAGCGCGATGGCCAGTGTGATCTCTTTTTCCCTTGTATTCCTGCCCATGGCTCCGGGGTCTTTCCCTCCATGACCGGCATCAATAACCACCGTTGTAATACGGCTTCCTTTCTGGGCATTCAGAAGTAAGGGGACTATGCCCGACAGAATGATCAATACCAGCTGTAAGAGGCTTTTTTTCATGCGGTTTTAATCAAATTTTTGGAATTATATTTGCAATTACTTGGACCTGTTTCCGTTAATAAACAAAAGTAAATCAAAGCATTTTGCCCAACGACCGTTCATTCAGCATTTTATCAACATGGGCCTGGTTAGTAATCCTTTTGTTTATTACGAACGGTCTTCAGGCTTCTTCATTGTATGTGCTCCCGCAGACTGTTCCCGATACCCTGGAAAGCCAGAATCAGGAAGTCTCTTCACCGGACACGATTTCCGGGCAGCCGGAGAGCCAAAGCGATACCCTTGCCGTTCCCCGAACAGAACGTGCCTCGCTGGAAGCAAAGGTAGAGCGTGTCGCAGTTGATTCCATAATACAGGATCTGATCAACCGCAAAGTGTACCTGTATGGTGATGCGGTTATCAATTATGAGGATATAACACTGAAAGCTGCCATCATCGAAGTTGATTTTAATACCAATACCGTTCATGCCTATGGCCGGGAAGACTCGACCGGAAAGATCATCGGTGCACCTGAATTCACTGAAGGCAAACAGACCTTCAAAGCCAAAAGGATGTCCTATAATTTCGACACGAAAAAGGGTATGATCCAGCAGGTACTGACTGAAGACGACCAGGGATTTCTCCATGGCAAGAAAGTGAAAAAGATGGAAGACAATACCATCAATGTGCTGCACGGTTCCTACACCACCTGTAGTCTTGAAGAGGATCCTCACTTTGCCTTTAAGTTCAAGAAATCACGGGTTATTCCCGATAATAAGATCGTGACCGGACCTGCTTACATGGAAATTGAAGGCATGCCAACAGTACTGGCCCTGCCGTTTGGTATCTTTCCCAACAATTCAGGAAAAAAGTCCGGGATCATTATCCCATCCTACGGAGAATCACCAAACAGGGGGTTTTTCCTGGAGAATGGAGGTTACTATTGGTCCATCAATGATAGGATGGACCTGACGGTTTTGGGAGATGTATTTAGCCGCGGGAGTTGGGCCATCAAACCTCGTTTCCGGTACAAGAAGAGATATAAGTTTAATGGCAACCTCGACCTGGGTTATGCAGTCAATGTCGTGGGTGTAAGAGACGCCCCGGATTATTCAAAAAGTACGGACTTCAGGATTCGCTGGGTATTCAACCAGGACCCCAAAGCAAGACCGCGAAGCAGGTTCTCGGCGGACGTGAATATTGTCACCAGCAATTACGTCAGATATAATGTCGTTTCAGCAGAGGATTACCTGTCCAACGAATTTCAGTCGAGTGTGGCTTACCAAACCAGCTGGGGGAACAATTTATTCCTGACAGCAAATTCTACGTTTCGTCAAAACACAAAAACACATCAGGTGGATATCACACTACCTCAAATCACCTTTTCAGTAAAGAGATTTACCCCTTTTCGCAAATCAGGCGGAAAGAAAAGATTTTATGAGGACCTGAGTATTTCATACAATATGAATGCGCGAAACGAGATCAACACCCTGGATTCCACCTTATTTGAACCGGGTGTGTTCAGGAATGACATGAAAAATGGTGCCGTTCACAAGATCCCGATCTCATTGCCGATGAAGATCCTGAAATATTTCACACTCAGCACTTCCATCAATATGACTGACAGGATGTACAGCCAGTCCAGCCGGATTAGCTGGTCGGATGATACACTGGTATCAGGAAACGACACTGTCGTGGGTTACATCCAGGTTGATACCGTTACAGGATTCCATAATGCATTTGATTTCAGTCTCAGCACCTCGCTGACTACCCGTTTGTACGGCATGCTTAGTTTCAAGAAGGGACCGCTCAGGGCGATCAGGCATGTTTTTACTCCTTCCGTGGGATTGTCCTATGTACCCAATTTCGGCAATGAAAACCTGGGATATTATGATACATATATCGACGAACAGGGAAATGAAATTCAATATTCCATCTTTCAAAACAACTATTTCAGGTCCATTTACGGCACCCCGCCGGGGCAGGAATCGGGCCGGATTAATTTTTCCTTTGCCAACAACCTGGAAATAAAGGTGCGGTCAAGAAAAGATACCATTACCGGTACAAAAAAGATCAAGCTGATCGAAGCATTGAATTTTTCAGGCAGCTATGACCTGGCCAAGGATTCGCTCAAGCTCTCCTATTTATCAGTCAACGGCAGGACGACACTCTGGAAGAACATAACCTTGCAGTACTCTTCTCAATGGGACCCCTATGTGCTGGATTCTGCCGGCCGTCAGATCAATACCTATGAGTGGGAGGTCAACCGCAGGTTGTTCAGGCATTCCAGTACCTCATGGAACCTCAGTTTAGGGATTAAGCTCGGGGACAAGGACTTTAAGAAGAAAAAGAAACCCGAAGAAGCCACAGAAGATGATATGGAGGAGATCGTTGACAATCCGGATGAATTTGTGGACTGGGAAGTGCCCTGGTCCGTTGACCTGAGGTATAATTTCAATTACGGTATCAATGACCGGTACATCAATTATGAGAAGAACAGGGAGGAGCGGATTGTACAGACCCTCTCTCTTTCGGGTCAGATCAACATCACCCCCAAATGGAAATTTACCATCCGCACCGGGTGGGATTTTACCAACAATGAGGTCTCCTATACTTCAATCAATATCTACCGTGACCTCCACTGCTGGGAAATGCGCTTCAACTGGGTACCGCTGGGTCCCAGAAAAAGCTGGAATTTTTCCATCAATGTCAAAGCTTCCATTCTCCAGGACCTGAAACTAAACAGGAAACGCGATTTCAGGGACATATAATTGTACTGAAACAGGGGGGTATCACATTATCAGTTGTTTACCAGGCAAGATATAATAGCCAATGGTCTTATCCTTTTTCATGCTGCTATTATCTTGAAAATCAAAGTTAAAAGTCTGACCTGGGAATACAGGATCCGATGAAATCTTAAAATTAGTTTTTCCTCTTATGACAAAAAATCTATACCTTTATGCCTTGAGCAGCAAAGCTTACAAAAGCACTTTACTTTTATCTTTTTTGGCAGCCCTGTTAATTCTTATAGCCCCGGCTGCTGTAATTATGGCCCAGTCTGTAGACATCAAACCGGCCAAACAATTCAAACCGGTACATTTCGATATCTCTAATAAACTGATCGAGGTCACTCCGGTACCACCCACAGAACGGGCTGCAAGCTGGAAGGACCGGGTGATTAAAATCAAACTGGGCATGTACGACGAATTCGAACAGGGTGAGCAGTGGACGGGGCCTGATCCCCTGTTGCAGGATGAACTTCCTTCCTCAAGAAGCGAAGCCAATGTGAATGAGAATTTTGCAGGGGTACCGAACCTGAATAATGTCGCACCTCCCGATACGGATGGTGACGTTGGTCTAAACCATTATTTCCAGATGATCAACCTTTCCTTTGAAATTTTTGATAAAAGCGGGAATTCAATCTACGGACCTGCCGACAACATTACACTCTGGGACGGTTTTGACGGCCCCTGGACGTCAACAAATGACGGTGATCCCATCGTCTTATACGATCAGTTTGCCGACAGGTGGATCGTTTCCCAGTTTGCCCTGCCAAATTATCCCCAGGGCCCCTTCTATGAATTGATCGCCGTGTCAGTTTCTGGTGACCCGACAGGAGCATGGTACCGGTATGCTTATCAGTTCGACGATCTGCCGGATTATCCCAAATTTGGTGTTTGGCCGGATGGCTACTATATGTCAGTCAATTTCTTTTCACCACCATTTTTTTATTTTTCCGGAGCCGGAGTTTGTGTCTTTGACCGTGATGCCATGATCGCTGGTGAACCCAATGCATCGGGAATTCTGTTTACCTTCAGCAACTATGCCAGCTTATTGCCATCAGATGCCGATGGATCAACCATGCCTCCCGCAGGTTCACCAAACTATTTTGTCAATCTCGGGCCCAATTCCCTCAGAATATTCGAAGTGAATGTAGATTGGGGGACTCCCTCAAATTCCACCGCGAGCCTGGAACAAACACTTACCACGGCATCATTCTCCAACAGCGGTATCGTCATTGACCAACCTGCGACGAATGAAGGCCTTGATGACTTGTCCGACAGACTGATGTACCGGCTTCAATACCGTAATTTCGGAACCCACCAGACCATGGTAACCAACCATACAGTGAATGCTGACGGCAATGGAAGGGCTGGTGTCAGGTGGTACGAATTGAGAAATACGGGCAATGGATGGTCCATTTATCAACAAGGCACCTATGCTCCAGCAGATGGCGATGGCAGATGGATGGGGAGTATTGCCATGAACGGGAACGGAGATATTGCCGCTGGATATTCTGTGTCCGGTCCGGTAACCTACCCTTCCATAAGGGTCGCCGGTCAAACATCTGATGCTTCCAATGGCCCCGGGAATTTTGATGTGGACGAAACACATATTCTTGACGGAACAAGCTCCCAAACAAATGTCACCAGGGAGCGCTGGGGCGATTATTCCATGATGTCAGTAGATCCATCCAATGACCATACTTTTTGGTTCACGACAGAATATACCACCGGAGGATGGAACTGGAAAACGCAGATCGCCTCGTTTGAATTCTCAGCCCCTGTTGTGGAAGCGCCAGTTGCTGACTTTTCGGCCGAACCGTTGACAATCATGGCAGGGCAATCGGTCACCTTCACCGATCAATCCCTCAATAACCCGACACAGTGGGAATGGACCTTCGAAGGCGGGGAACCTGCCACAAGCATTGAACATAATCCCGTCGTTACCTACAACACAATTGGAGATTATGATGTTACGCTTACAGCAACCAATGCTGCCGGCTCGAATTCAGTGACCAAACAAAATTTCATCACGGTCAATGAGTTTGTACTCGACTGGTGTGCTTCGGCAAGTGCAGACTTCTCCCAGGAATATATTTCCAATGTAAGTTTCAGCAATATCAATAACAGCTCATCCGGTTCCACCTACACCTATTTCGGAGACCAGACCGTTGAGGTGCAACCGGGACTTACGTATGACCTTGCCCTGACACCCTGGACTTCCGGCAAGAGCAGGAGGGAATTCTGGAGGGTATGGATCGACTATAATATGGATGGCGACTTCATCGATAACGGGGAGTTGGTATTCTCTGCCGACAATAAAAAAAGCACAGTGAGTGGCCAGGTTACTATCCCGCAGGATGCGGAAGGACTGACGCGGATGAGGATATCTATGAGAAACGGCTCTGCTCCCGATCCTTGCGGCACCTTCACCTATGGAGAAGTAGAGGACTATCCTATCAACATCTCTCCATCGACTCCTCAGCAGCCTGTTGCGGATTTTGTGGCTGACAGGACAGAAGTGCTCGTTGGCGGAACAGTTAATTTTACAGACCTTTCCCTGAATAATCCAACAAGTTGGTCATGGTCCTTTACAGGTGGCACGCCTCTTACAAGTTCGGTCCAGAATCCTGCAGTCATGTATGATACAGAAGGGTACTATAGCGTCAACCTTATCGCAGGCAACGAATTTGGTTCGGATACAGAAACAAAGACCGATTACATCCATGTGGTGACGGAGGTGTCTGGATATTGTGCTTCCGGAAGTACAAGTAATGAACTGGACTGGATTGCACAGGTCAATATAGGATCATTTACCAACCCCTCCGAAGCCAACACCTATTCTGACTTTACCGGGGAAACGATCAACCTGACTCCCGGGCAGGATGCCAGTGTACTCCTCACCCCGGGCTTCAGCGGGAATTCACAACGGGAATTCTGGAGGATATGGATCGACTATAACCAGGACGGTGATTTTGAGGACAGCGGAGAACAGGTCTTTGCCGCCAATAACAAGAAAAACCCGGTCTCAGGATCTTTTACGGTACCTTCTGATATCACCGGACAAACCCGGTTGAGGGTCACCATGAAGAACGGAAGTTCACCATCTCCCTGTGAAACATTTACTTATGGAGAAACAGAGGATTATACGGTCAGCTTCGGTGGTGCTTCAAAACCCACTGCTGATAGCCATACGGGTCAGGATGACGAGATCATGCTCTCCCCCAATCCGGGGAATGGTATTTTTAAGATCAACTTCAGCGAGCAATTGATTCCCGGCTGTGAGATCAGGGTGATTGATATGACCGGTAAAATGGTGGAAAGGATTTACCTGGTGGAAAATACCATGGACATCGATATCAGCGCACATGGAAAAGGTATCTACCAGTTGATCATTTTGAATGGCAATCAGCAGTTCAATGCAAAAGTGATCGTCCAATAAAGTGGTTTCTGCGCTTTTGTCAATTCCCACTGGGTGACGAACTTAATAGCTAAATAGAATGCTAAATGCCCCTACTGGTAAAGTAGGGGCATTTTTTTCCTGCCAGGCAACCTTTTCCTTACTATTTGCATAATAGAGATAAAGAAAACCAATGTCATTGTCTATTTTAGCTGGACGATGTGGTTTCCTTAAGGGCATAATTCGAAGCAGTGTCGAACGACGAAAACAAGATCATCAGAAAATGTTTGCGTGGTAATTCCAACGCGCAACGAGCTTTATATGAGCAACATAAAGTCAAGTGGTTCATGATCTGTCTTCGGTATGCCCACAATAAAATGGAGGCTGAGGATATGCTGCAGGAAGGCCTGATCAGCGTTTTCAAGGAATTGAAGCAGTACGACCCCAAAAAGGCCAGTTTCTCGGCCTGGTCTAACAAGGTGATGGTCAATGCAGCACTGCAACATCTGAGGAAATGGAAAAAAATGAATTTCAGCGATGATATCGAAGACTATAAAAACAACTTTTCCTATGATGAGGAGGTTTTTACGAAACTGGGGGTAAAGGAGATCACCACGATGGTACAGAAACTTCCTGAGGGTTACCGGATCGTCTTTAACCTTTACGTGATGGAAGGGTACAAACATAAAGAGATCGCGGAGATGCTGTCTATTTCAGAAAGCACCTCAAAAACACAATTATTGAAAGCAAAGAAAATGTTGCGCAACCAGCTGGAGACAGTTTTGCAATATTAAACGTATAGTGATGGCAGACAAATTAGAATCATATTTGAAAAAGAAACTATCGGAGGAAGCACCGGCCGAAGACGGTTGGAATGTTCCGTCAGATAGTGTCTGGGAGAATGTGCTGCCCGAGATCCAGAAGGAGAAAGGTGTTTTCATTCCCTGGAAATATATTTATATCCTGGCATTTCTCCTGCTGGCGATCCTGGCACTGATCTGGTGGTTCCGGGCAAAGGATGACAGGGCTGATTCCGGAATGATACAGGAAGAAATACCTATGGTTATAGAATCCTCACCGACTGAAGAGAAAGATAATATTGCAGCAGGGAACGATGATCCGGGCATCGGATCGGACGGCGAATCACTGAATGAAGAAACTGCAGAAAGTGAAAGGGGTGTATTTGCTGAAAATGAAATTACAGAAAACACTGAAAATGAAAATTTACCACCTGAAAATATAAAAGCTGACCATAATCCATCCGGTCAACCGATGATCAAAGAAGCCGACAAAACAATATCAGCAGATTCAGAAATGTTACCCTCACCAGCATTCAGTATTACTGTGATAAATTTCATGGATAAATTGTCTGTAAATAAGCTTGCCTTGACAAATGATTCAGCCGTAATCCTTAATAAAAGCAGAGATATTCCTGTTGGCGGGGATGAGAGCCACAGGACTGATGAACCTTTCGATAACAAGGGGAAATGGGCAGCAGGTGTCTATTTCATCCCAACCTTCAATAACACCACAGTATTAGGCGATCCCTCACAGGGAGATATTCTTGAAACAAGTAAAATGTTGATGTATTCCAGCAATTGGGGTTTTGAGCTAAAATATTTTATTTCCAACCGTTTCACCCTGATCACCGGAATCGGGAAATCAGAGATCAGGAGCTGGTCCCGTTCCACAGTTGATTTTGGTTACGATTCCTCAACAGAACAGACCATGCCTGGTGGTGAAAAGGAAAATACCTCACCGGTGCCCATGCATACCCCTTTTGGCATGATAGATACCCAAATTACCTATACATTTTCCGGGGATGATGATATACCTGACGGAGATCCCATGAATTCCGTGTTGGAAACCCATATGGATGTCCGTTATCTCTCTATCCCGCTGGGTGTGGAATTCAATATCATCCGTTTTCAGAGATTCAGCTGGTTTGCAGAGGTGGGGATAAGGTATAACAGGGCGTTACTTGATGCCACGGATTTCACCTCGCGAGTCCTTCACAACGGTCAGGACATGGAAATAGTAAATGAAATCATGACCAGTGATCCGGAATATACCAGGCAGTATCTTGGTTTTTTTACAGGGACCGGATTAAATTACCAGTTTTCCAAAAGCTTTCAGGCCGGTTTCTCAGCCCGGTACTTCGGTAATCTGACCCCCGTCAATTACATGGATGATATGTCAACCTATATGCAGGGTTTTGACTTCAAGATCGGTTTGATCTACCTCTTTTAATTTTTTCCAGGCAACTATTTCGTGTTTGTTTTCATAATCACTATTGAAAACATTATTTAACTCAAAAAAATGAAAAACATGAGAACACGAAATCTGATTTTACTGATGCTTATTGGCATTACCTTAATCTCTGCCTGCAAAAAAGAAGAGGATTCCCCTATGGATGACATGAAATCGATCATGCTGGACTTTAACGGTCTGGAAGACCTGGGAGATGATTTTGTTTATGAAGGCTGGCTCATCGTTGATGGTGCACCGGTTTCCACAGGCATATTCACCGTAGATGCAACAGGTAATCTGTCAAAAAATAAATTTGAATTGAACACGGATGATGTCAACAAGGCTTCCACCTTTGTATTGTCCATAGAACCCAAGGATGACGGTGATCCTGCACCCAGCGCCACCAAACTGCTTGCCGGTGATTTTTCCGGAAACAATGCATCGCTGACTATTGCTCCTGTGGGTGATTTCTCTGGTGCGATGGGTAAATACATATTGGCTACCCCTACCAACGGACCGGAAACGGATGAGAATAGCGGCATCTGGTTCCTGGACCTTTCAACGGGAAGTCCGATGGTTGGCCTGGATTTGCCTATGTTACCCGATGGCTGGAAATATGAAGGCTGGGTGGTCGTCAATGGAATGCCTGTAACTTCAGGTACCTTTACCAACACACGGGCCACTGACGACGACGATCCCTTCAGTGGTGATATGCCCCTGCCGGATGTCAATGGTATGGATGGATTCTTTCCCGGTGAGGATTATCTGGTGAATGCGCCTTCCGGACTCTCATTCCCAACCGATCTGGCCGGAGGTATGGCCGTGATCAGTGTGGAACCCTATCCTGATAACAGTCCTGCACCTTTTACACTGAAGCCTCTGGTACATCAAATACCGGCTGCGGCAACAGACCACACTGTCTATGATATGGGACAGAACCTGGTCTTTCCAACAGGAACGGTCTCAAGATAATTTCGTTGGTTTTGCTCGAATGGCGTGCGATGTTCATATTGCGCGCCATTTTTTTATTCGAAGGCGGAAATACCGGTGAGGTCAAAACCGGTTATCAGCAAATGGATATCATGTGTTCCTTCATAGGTGATCACCGATTCGAGATTCATCATGTGCCGCATCATGGGGAAGTCGCCTGTGATTCCCATGGCACCCAGGATCTGACGGCTTTCCCGTGCTACTGTTAGGGCCATCTCCACATTGTTGCGTTTCGCCATGGATATTTGTCCCGGAGTAGCCTCGTCTTCATTGCGGAGCGTTCCCAGCCTCCAGGCCAGCAACTGTGCCTTGGTGATCTCGGTAAGGATCTCTGCCAGCTTTTTCTGCTGTAGCTGGAAAGAAGCGATGGGCCGATTGAATTGTTTCCGCTCCAGCGCATACTTCAAGGCTGCATCATAACAGTCCATCGCGGCACCGATCACGCCCCAAGCGATACCATAGCGTGCCGAGTTCAGGCACATCAGCGGGCCTTTCAGCCCCTTGACATTGGGCAGGAGGTTTTCTTTGGGCACTTTCACATTGTCAAAAACCAACTCCCCGGTTAGTGATGCCCTCAGCGACCATTTGTTGCGGGTTTCGGGAGCAGAAAAACCCTTCATTCCTTTTTCCACGATCAACCCCCGGACCAAACCTTTATCATCTTTGGCCCAGACCACAGCCACATCGGCAATGGGTGAATTGGTAATCCACATTTTACTGCCATTCAACAGGTAATGATCTCCCTCATCTGAATAATGTGAAAGCATACTTCCCGGATCCGAACCATGGTTGGGTTCCGTCAAACCGAAAGCGCCTACCCATTCCCCGCTCCCCAGTTTGGGCAGGTATTTCTGTCGTTGCTCTTCCGAACCAAAGGCAAATATAGGGTACATGACCAGTGATGTCTGAACCGAAGCGGTCGATCTGATGGCTGAATCTCCCCTTTCCAGTTCGGTCATGATCAATCCGTAAGAAATCTGGTCTAATCCTGATCCTCCGTATTTTTCGGGGATAAAAGGGCCAAATGCGCCTATCTCTCCCATTTCTCTGATCAGATGCTTTGGAAAAGTATGTTTTTGGGCATGATCCTCGATAATAGGTTTAACCGATCTGTCCACCCAGTCCCTGATGGCTTTACGAATCAACTTATGCTCATCGGTGAGCAATTCATCCAGCTGGTAATAATCGGGAGGATTGTACATGTTTTTTTATTATAGTTTGCGGGGTAAATTTATAAATTTAGCCGTGTCGTCAGGGTAAGTATCAGTCAATAGACAGGTAAAGTTCATTGTGCTGACTGGAAATAGTTCGATTTCTTACCTTTGAAAGAAAAGCATGAAAAAAGTAATTCACACCTCTAAGGCTCCTGCCGCTATCGGACCCTATAGCCAGGCAACAGAATTCAACGGAATGTTATTTATCTCCGGCCAGGTACCCATGGATCCTTCCACCGGAAAAGTTGTCACCGGAGGAATTGCCGAACAGACTGAACAAGTAATGAAAAACATCGGAGCGATACTCAGGCAAGCCGGATATTACTATGAAAATGTGGTAAAGTCTACCTGCCTGCTCAGTGATATGGCAAACTTCGCTGAAATGAATAAGGTCTATGCGAAATATTACCCCAAGGACCCTCCGGCACGTGCAGCATTCGCTGTCAGGGAATTGCCCCTGGGCGTGTTGATAGAGATTGAAACGATCGCAGTAAAGTGAGGTTTTGAGTTTTTGCCGGAGGCATTCCTTTGGAAGGTTTTGAATCAGAGCTCGATTTCAGTTCACTTACACGCTTTCGTCATCCTTCAAACTTCATCCCTCAACCTTTATTGAGTCCTGATCCCGTAAGTTCTGAGTCCTGAGGAGTCCGGGCTTCAGGAAATTCGACACGAGGTTGAGTCTGCAGTCTACAGGAGAACTGGTGTCAGATACTTCGCTTAATCGTTCAATCACCTGCATCGCTCAAACGTTACATTACTCGTTCCGGATTCCGCGCGTCCCGAGTCCCGGGGATGGTAAGCTTCATTTACTTCGATAAATCGATAGGTCGCACAATCCCCTGCATCATCAGAATCCAGATTAGACTTCATGCATCAATCTTCTGTTATCTGCCCCCAGTCTTCAGTCCTCCGTCTCCAGTCCCCATTCATCACTCCACACTCCAAACCCAGTTCTCCATCATTTCCTTTCCATAGTCGGTCATGATCGATTCGGGATGGAATTGTAATCCCACAAGGTCGTGCTCTTTATGACGGATCGCCATGATCCTTCCTTCCTCATCCTCCATCAGAATGTTAAAATCATCCGGCAGGGTTTCTTTTTCCAGTATCCAGGAATGATAGTGGCCGATGGAAACCTGTTTTGGCAGTTCCTTGAATAACGGATCATCCCGGGTTATGATCCCAGGGCCTTTGATGCCGTGCCAGGGTTCAGGCATTTTCACAAGCCTCGCACCGAAAAGTTCTGCGATAGCTTCGTGTCCCAGGCATATACCCAAGATGGATCTGCGGGTAAAATTTAGTTCCAGGAAACGGGGCATATCACCTGACTCACTGGCAATCCCCGGCCCTGGAGATATGATCACTTTATGATAGTCATCCGTGTCTTTATCCATCAGTTCATCATTTTTAAGAATAAACAGGTCCTGAACTCCGCACGCTTCCAGGAGTTGTACGATATTCCACACAAATGAATCATAGTTGTCTATAATGAGTACTTTCGGTGACATGGAGGCAAAAGTAAAACTCTTGCCCATTGTCAGTCAACCGGAGCAATCAATTATTTTTGTGCGACAACATAAAAACGGGCATGGCAGATATCGCTTCAAGAATGAATGAATATGGTCGCCGGGAGGTCCCGTTCCTTTTTATTGTTGACTTTGAAGGAAACAAGCCCTTTCTTTCACCCATTGATCAGATCGATCCTGATCTTATCCTGTATTATGTAGACGGTTTTTCAAATACAAAACCTTTTGCCTCTTCTTCGGAAAAGAAGCTCGAATTCAAGTCGATACCGGTTTCATGGGAGAGATATAGAAAAGCCTTTGAGCACGTCAGGACACATATACTGCACGGCAACTCTTTTTTACTCAACCTGACCATGCCCAGCCGTGTTGAAATGAATCTCTCACTCAGGGATATTTTCTATTTGAGCCAGGCCAGGTATAAATTATGGTTCAAGGGAGAATTTGTTGTTTTTTCGCCTGAGACCTTCATCAGGATAAGGGGGAGAAAGATAAGTGCTTTCCCGATGAAGGGCACCATTGACGCTAAGTTGCCGGAGGCAGAACAACTTCTTCGAAACAATGCAAAAGAACTGGCGGAGCACTACACCATCGTAGACCTGATACGCAACGACCTCAGCATGATCGCTAAAAATGTCAGGGTTGATCGATTCCAGTTCATTGACAAAATCAATACCAACCGAAAATCACTGCTTCAGATGAGTTCGGAGATCAGCGGGGAGCTGCCCCATGACTACAAAAGCCGTTTAGGAGATATGCTGCTCAGCATGCTTCCTGCCGGGTCTATATCAGGTGCCCCAAAGAAAAAAACCCTCGAAATCATCAGGGAAGCTGAATCATATGATCGGGGTTATTATACCGGTGTCTTCGGGTACTTTGACGGAAAAAACCTGGACAGCGGTGTCATGATCCGGTTTATTGAAAAGACAACCGATGGATTGATCTATAAAAGCGGCGGAGGTCTTACTTCCCAAAGTATTCCGGAAGAAGAATACAGGGAACTGCTGGATAAGATCTATATCCCCTTATGATGGTAAAACTTCTGGAAACTATACGGTACGAAAAAGGAAACTTCGATAACCTGGAACTGCACCAGGAAAGGATGAACAGGTCACGGTTCTCAATTTTTCAATGTAAAGATGATCTGAGATTAAAAGATTTCCTGAACAGGGAGTTTCAGGGCGCTATGAAAACTATTTCTTCCGGTGAAATAAAGACGGACCCGGATACCTCAATTCCTGACGACATTATTTTCAAATGCAGGATCATCTATGGGGAGGACATCGAAAAGATCGAAGTGGTTCCCTATGCGATGCCTGTTATCCGCTCTTTAAAAGTCATCCGGGATGACACCATCAATTATGCGTATAAATACGCAAACCGGAAGGAGCTGAAAAAACTTTATTCCCACAAAGAGAAGTGTGATGATATAATGATAGTGAAGCAGGGTCAGCTTACCGATACATACTATGCCAACCTGCTTTTTTACAACGGAAAGTATTGGGTCACACCTGAAAATCCATTGCTTAAGGGAACCCGGAGAGCGTCCCTATTACTCAAAGGGTGGATATCAACTGAACCGCTGGTAATAGGTGACCTTGCCCGTTTTCAAAAAGCAAGGCTGGTCAATGCGATGATCCGGTTTGAAGACCATCTTGATATAGAAATTAATAATATTGAACTATGAAAAAATGGCTGACATTATTATTAATTGGCATCACGGTTTCACTGCCCGGCCAACAAAAAGAAAATGAATATGTTCCGGAACGTGATCCCCTTGTGATGGAAAAGCTGGAAGAGTGGCAGAACCTGAAATTCGGCCTGTTAATGCACTGGGGACCCTACAGTCAATGGGGTATTGTCGAGAGTTGGTCGATCTGTGCGGAAGATTATGGCTGGTGCAGGAGAAATATGGACGATTACACGGCATATAAATCTGCCTATGAAAAATTGCCGGAAACTTTCAACCCGGTACATTTCAACCCTGAAAATTGGGCGAAAGCCGCACATGCAGCAGGAATGAAGTATGTCATATTTACCACCAAACACCATGACGGATTCTGCATGTACGATAGCAAATACACAGATTATAAAATCACCTCTGAAGTTGTACCTTTTCATACAAATCCCAGGGCAGATATCGCAGGTGAAATTTTCAATGCTTTCAGGAATGAGGGGTTCTGGACAGGAGCTTACTTTTCCAAACCCGATTGGCACAGCGATGATTACTGGTGGCCAAATTTTGCCACACCGGACAGGAATGTGAATTACGACCCGGAAGTATATCCTGAACGATGGGAACGGTTCGTTACTTATACGCACAATCAGATCCTCGAATTGATGTCGGGTTATGGCCCCATGGATATCCTGTGGCTTGACGGGGGTTGGGTACAAAAACTTTCGCCAGAGAATATCAAAGAGCGGTATTTGCAGGAACTGGAAACTTCACCCACCGGTTTCGTGAAGCGGAGATTTGAGAGTCAGGATATTCAAATGGATGAACTGGTTTCCAGGTGTCGGGAACTGCAACCCGGGTTGATCGTCGTTGACCGTGCTGTAGCCGGAAAAAATCAGAATTACCTCACACCGGAGAACCATGTTCCCGGGAAGACGCTGCCTTATCCCTGGGAATCATGTATCATCAGGGGTGACGGAGGTGAAGTGTATATCTTCATCCTTGCTGAAAACGAAGGATCCGGACTGCCGGCTCAAATACAAACTACAGCGGTTGAACCGGATAGCATTGCCCATGTAGGATTGTTAGGCGCAAAGGAAGAAATTGACTGGACTGTTCATGATGATGTAATGCAAATCAACTTTTCAGACAAGCTCAGGCAGTCTCCTCCTTGCAAATACGCCTGGGTTGTCGAACTTCAAATCAAATAACAGGCATTCTCATATTCTGACCCGCTCCAAGCCATTTATTCAATATTTTTACAGCATCATATCAAACAAAAACACATGAGATTCAGATTAATTGTCATTCTTATTGTCATTCAGATTATTACAAGGTGGCCGGCTTTCGCAGGAGAAGGCATGTGGATACCGATGCTGCTGGAGCAGTTGAACGAAAAGGAAATGCAGGAAATGGGGATGAAGATCAGCGCGGAGGATATCTATTCCATAAACCAGTCAAGTATGAAGGACGGCATCGTACTTTTTGGACGCGGCTGCACGGCGGAGATCATTTCGGAACAGGGCCTGCTGTTGACGAACTATCATTGCGGCTTTTCGCAAATCCAAAAACACAGCAGTGTGGAGCATGATTACCTGACCAATGGCTTCTGGGCTATGAGCGGTGAGGAAGAATTGCCTAACCCGGGTCTGACGGCCACTATGATGGTTGAGATGCGAGAGGTTACCGAACAGGTTCTTGACGGGGTTACTGAAGAAATGACTGAAAGTGAGCGGAATTCAATGATCCGCAATAATGCAGGAAGCATTATTGCGGATTTTGAAGAGGAAAGCGAATACCAGGCCTTTATCCGTCCTTTTTTCTCCGGGAATGCCTACTATATGATTATTGTAGAAATTTTCAGGGATATCCGGCTGGTGGGTGCACCTCCATCAAACATAGGGAAATTCGGAGGGGATACCGACAACTGGATGTGGCCCAGGCATACCGGTGATTTTTCTTTGTTCCGTATTTATGTCGGACCTGACGGGAAACCTGCAGACTACGCGGAAGAGAATGTACCTTACCGGCCAAAATATCATTTTCCTATCTCAACCGGTGGAGTGGAACAGGGTGATTTCACCTTTGTTTTTGGATATCCCGCCAGAACCAGTGAATACCTTCCCAGTGATGCCATTGAGATGATCATTGAGGAGCAAAATCCGGGAAAAATAGAATTGAGGGAGACCCGGCTGGATATCTTCAATAAATATTCAAATATGGATCCTAAAGTCCGTATACAATATGCTTCAAAACATGCCCGAGTCAGTAATTACTGGAAGAAAATGATCGGAGAAAGTGCCGGGATTCACCGCATGAACGGCATCAGCAGGAAAGTGGCCTACGAAGAGGAATTCAGCAACTGGGCCAACTCAAGCCCTGAATGGAAAGAAAAATATGGAGAGCTTTTACCTGCCTTTGAAGAAACCTATGCGTTGCTTACACCCTTGAACGTTACCTACGATTACTATCGTGAAGCGGTGCTGGCAGTCGAGATCGTGAACTATGCCCGAAGCTTCAGAAAATTGATAGAACTTAGCGAAAACAATGATCCTCTCCTCCCGGAAGAAGTTGAAAAACTGAAAACAAGAACGACAGCATTTTTCAAGGATTATTACCGGCCCATCGATGCAGAAGTGATGTCATCTCTTTTTCAAATCTATTACCGCGATATCGGGCCCTCCTTTCACCCTGAATTCCTGGAGAAGGTAGATTCAAAATATGACGGGAACTGGGAAGCATTTACCCGGGAAGTGTTCGAGAAATCCTTTCTAGATGATGAACAGGAGGTTTTGGTATTCCTGGATGAATATAAATCCAAACACAGCAGGAAACTGGAAAAGGATCCCGTGTACGAGATCTACCAGGCTTTTGAATCCATTTACCTTGAACGTGTCAGACCTGATCTGTCAGAACTGAATGCCAGACTTGACAGCCTGCAGCGTATATACATGGCTGCCCAGATGGAAATGCAGCCTGAAGAAAGATTTTACCCTGATGCCAACTTCACCCTGCGGGTCACTTACGGTAATGTGGACGGCTACCGGCCTTCCGACGCGGTGAAATACCGGTATTACACCACACTCGAAGGAATTATGGAAAAAGAAAATCCGGATATCTATGATTATGTCGTAGAGGATAAATTGAAAGCATTGTACCAGGCGCGGGATTACGGAAAATATGCTGCTGAAGATGGAACCATGCGGGTGGCTTTTGTTGCTACCAACCATACGACAGGGGGAAATTCGGGAAGCCCTGTCCTGAATGCAGAAGGACAACTGGTAGGGGTCAACTTTGACAGATGCTGGGAAGGCACCATGAGCGACTTGATGTACGATCCTGATGTTTGCAGGAACATATCCCTCGACATTCGATATTTTCTTTTTATTGTCGACAAATTTGCCGGAGCGGGCTACCTCGTTGATGAAATGGACATTGTGAGCGATTAATATTTCTGAGTAACAGCACTCTTTGTTCTTCACTTATAAGGTTAACATTGACCTGCCGGCATGGCAATCTATTGTTAACCAAATAACAGGATTTGCAAATCGACTATTTTTGCATTTTTACATATTGATTATACTTAATTTACTATCACCGCAATTACATTATGGATAAAGAAAATCTTTTCAAGGAATTTACCCCGGTAAGTCCGGAGCAATGGAAAGAGAAGATCACCGCTGACCTGAAAGGGGCTGACTATGACAGGACACTGGTCTGGAAAACCGAAGAGGGGTTTGAAGTCCAACCTTTCTACACAGGCCATGATCTCAAGAAACATGATAACCTTGACGTTTGTCCCGGTGATTTTCCATTCCTGCGCAACCATCATATTAAAGGTAATCCATGGCTTGTCAGGCAGGATATAAAGGTAAAAGATATTACCGCCGCAAATAGTAAATCCCTTGATATCCGGATGAAGGGCATTGATTCACTGGGACTCATTTTTCCCCTGGATTATAAACCCACTGAGCCGGAAATAGAAAAGCTTCTTCAAAACATCAGGCTTGACCTGATGGAAATCAATTACGAAACCTCCCGTCCCCAGGAGATGCTGCAGATTGTCAATAAGCTGGCCATAAAATATAACCGTGACCTGGAAAAGGTCTCCGGTTCACTTTCGTATGACCCCCTGGGATATTACAGTAAAACAGGTCAATTTCATCACTCCTATGAGGAGGACATGAAAAAGCTGTACGCACTTGTGGAAGGTGCAAAAGATCTCCGTCGTTTTCAGGTGGTCACGGTCAATGCTGCCGATTTTCACAACGCCGGTTCCGGGATCATTACGCAACTTGCCTTTGCCCTGGCCAGGGGAGCTGATTATCTTACATACCTTACAGGTCAAGGTCTGGATATCGACCTTGTGGCGCCTGCCATCCGGTTTACTTTCGCTGTGGGTTCCAATTATTTTATGGAAATGGCCAAATTCAGGGCGGCAAGATATCTATGGGCCAATATCGTCAATGCCTATGGCTTGAATGATGCCAACAATGCGGCCATGTACATCCATTGTGAAAATTCCACCTGGAACAAATCCGTATATGATCCGTATGTTAACATGCTGAGGGTTACAACCGAAACCATGTCTTCACTGTTGGGTGGTGTCGATTCCATGACTGTACTACCCTTTAATGCTTCCTACGAAGAACCCACCGATTTTTCAGAAAGAATAGCTCGGAATCTGCAATTGCTGTTGAGGGGAGAATCTTATTTTGATAAAGTCAACGATCCTGCTGCCGGCTCGTATTACATTGAGGAGTTAACGGCCAGTATCATCAGGGAAGCCTGGAAACTCTTCCTGGAGGTGGATGAGCGGGGAGGCTATTATGAAGCATTCCGTGAAGGATTTATCGCGCACAGGATCACCGAAGAAGCCAACGCAAAAGACCACCGTATCGCACAGGGCCGCAGGACGATACTGGGTACCAATAAATACCCTAACCTGGATGAAAACCTCGATAATTATACCGATTCCCACCGGTCAGATAAGGATGCCAAAGGGTTGATCGTACCTTACCGAGGAGCCATGGCCTTCGAAGCGCTGCGTTATAAAACAGATCAATATGCAAAGCAAAATAAGCGCCCGGTAGTCTGGATGCTTACCTATGGTCATTTGGCCATGCGGAATGCCCGGTCACAGTTTGCCGGAAACTTTTTCGGTTGTGCAGGATTTGAAATTGTAAACAACCCGGGATTTCAAACGGTCGATGCAGGTATTGAAGAAGCCAGGAAGTCAAAACCCGATATTGTGGTCATCTGCAGTTCTGATAAGGAATATGAGCAAAATGTTGAAAAAATCCTCACCGAACTGGAAGGTCAATCCCTCGTCGTACTGGCAGGCAAACCCAAAGGGCTGGCCGATGAACTGAAGAAAAGGGGATTTGAGAATTTTATTCATATGAAGTCTGATATCCTCCAGGAACTGGATCGATATCAACAGCTGCTGAACATTGCTTAATTTAACCCGATGAGACTATGAAACCAAACTTCAGGAATATTGATATAGGCAGAAGCCCCCAATGCCATCCGGACAAAAAACGCTGGTCGGAAGAGTTCAGGAAAGATGCCGATTGGATTACCCCTGAACAGATCAGTGTCAAACCCTTTTATATAAAAGAGGACCTGGATCATCTTCATCATCTGCAGTATGCGGCAGGATTACCTCCCTATCTCAGGGGACCCTATTCAACAATGTATGTAACCCGTCCCTGGACCATCAGGCAGTATGCCGGTTTTTCCACCGCCGAGGAATCCAATGCATTTTACAGGAGGAATCTGGCGGCAGGTCAGAAAGGGCTCTCTGTTGCCTTTGACCTTGCTACCCACCGGGGGTATGATTCAGACCATGAACGCGTGGAAGGGGATGTAGGTAAAGCAGGTGTAGCCATTGACTCGGTGCTGGATATGAAGATCCTGTTTGACGAGATCCCGTTGAATGAGATATCCGTCTCGATGACCATGAACGGCGCCGTACTGCCGGTGATGGCTTTTTATATCGTTACTGCACTTGAACAGGGGGCCACACTGGAAGAGCTGTCAGGTACCATCCAAAATGACATACTCAAGGAATTCATGGTGAGAAATACCTATATCTATCCACCGGAGCCCTCCATGCGGATCATTTCAGATATTTTCAGGTATGCCTCTTCTCATATGCCTAAATTTAACTCGATATCCATCTCAGGTTACCATATGCAGGAGGCCGGGGCCACGGCAGATATAGAACTGGCCTACACCCTTGCCGATGGACTGGACTATATCCGCACCGGTCTGAAATCAGGTCTTGGCATTGATGAGTTTGCCCCGAGGCTTTCCTTTTTCTGGGGATTGGGGATGAACCACTTTATGGAGATTGCCAAACTCAGGGCAGCCAGGATGTTATGGGCGAAGATCGTCAGGCAGTTCAATCCAAAAAATCCCAAATCGATGGCGCTGCGAACCCATACCCAAACTTCCGGCTGGAGTCTTACCGAACAGGATCCTTTCAACAATGTTGCCAGGACTTGCATTGAAGCGATGGGAGCTGCCCTCGGCCATACCCAATCGCTGCATACCAATGCACTGGATGAGGCAATTGCCTTACCGACTGACTTCTCAGCACGTATCGCGCGTAACACACAGATATACCTCCAGGAAGAAACGGAGATCTGCCGCAGCGTAGACCCCTGGGCAGGATCCTATTATGTAGAAAACCTTACCGCTGAGATTGCCAACAAAGCGTGGGAACATATACAGGAAATCGAAGAAATGGGCGGCATGGCCAAGGCTATTGAAACGGGACTGCCTAAAATGCGTATTGAGGAAGCCGCCGCACGCAAACAGGCGCGCATTGATTCTCACAAGGATATCATTGTGGGGGTTAACAAGTATAAACTTGACAAGGAAGAACCGATCGAGACCCTTGATGTGGATAACCGGGCAGTCAGGGAGGCACAGATCAAAAGACTGGATCAGCTGAGAAAGAACCGCAATGACAAAAAGGTTGCACAAAGCCTGGAAGCGATTACCAGGGCTTGCGAAACAGGTGAAGGGAATCTGCTCGAACTTTCGGTGGAAGCGGCAAAACATCGTGCTACCCTCGGAGAGATCTCTTATGCCTGTGAGAAATCTTTCGGCAGGTATAAAGCGGTGATCCGTTCAATTAGCGGGGTATATTCATCCGAAGCGGGACAGGAAGACAGTTTCCGTAAAGCCCATGAACTGGCTGATGAATTCGCTGAACTGGAAGGCCGGCGCCCGCGGATCATGATCGCCAAAATGGGTCAGGACGGACATGACCGGGGGGCAAAGGTGGTTGCTAGTGGTTATGCCGATATGGGGTTTGATGTCGATATCGGCCCCCTTTTCCAAACCCCGGCGGAAGCAGCCCGACAGGCAGTGGAAAATGATGTTCATATCCTGGGTGTGTCAAGCCTGGCTGCAGGGCATAAAACACTGGTGCCCCAGGTTATCGAAAACCTTGCAAAACTGGGGAGGGAAGACATCATGGTTATCGTCGGAGGAGTTATTCCGCCGCAGGATTACCAGTACCTGTATGATGCGGGAGTAGTAGCTATTTTCGGCCCGGGTACCGTAATTTCGGAAGCTGGTGTCAACATGTTGGAACTGCTTATCGAAGCAAGAAAATAACGTCCGATTGAGAACCCTAACAATCCTTCTGACTTTTTTTATCCTGCCGGCACTGTATGCTCAGGATACGCTGAAGGTGATGCAGTATAATCTTTTGTATTACGGGGTAACCACAGACTTCTGCACAGCCTCCAACAACAACATCAATAAAAAGGACGAGTACCTCAAAACAATAGTTAATCACACCCGCCCGGATATCCTGACCGTTAACGAGATGAGCAGTTCACCGGCTGTACATCAACATCTTTTGGACCAGGTATTGAACACCGGTGGAATCTACTATTACAGGAAAGCAGATTTTAAGTCTGTGGCCGAGTCACAGATCGTTAACATGTTGTTCTATAATTCCAATAAACTGGTACTGAAGAACCACCTCATCGTCCAGAGTTTTCTGCGTGACATAGATCTGTATGAATTATACTACCGGTCGAACGACCTGGAAAGCGGTGACACGGCATTCATCATTTGTGTCGTCGGTCACTTGAAGGCCGGAACAGGCACATCCAATGAGAATTACCGGAAGATCATGGCCGAAAATACCATGGATTTCCTTGAGGAATATAAAGAAGAAGCCAATTACCTGCTGATGGGCGACTTTAATGTCTACAGTGCCGGTGAACCTGCATACCAGGAATTTCTTAATTACAATAATCCTAGCCTCCGATTCCAGGACCCTGAAAATGCCTACGGAAACTGGCACAGTAACTTTGCCTTTCGCAATCATCATACCCAGTCGACCAGTGAAAGCAGCAACGGCTGCAAATCAGGCGGAGGATCGGATGACCGGTTTGATTTCATCCTCACTTCCGCATCCGTCATGGAAGGGACGCGATCGGTAAAATATATAGACGATAGTTACCAGACGATTGGACAGGACGGGAACCATTTCAACACATCAATTAATGCATTACCCATCAATACAAGTGTCCCTTACGACGTACTTTCCGCATTGGTTGCGAATTCAGACCACCTTCCCGTTGTTCTGGATCTCGAAATAGACAAGATACTGGACATCTATACAACCGATCGCCCCGATAAGTTGCGTATTGCTTTCGCAAATCCCGTTTCCGGAATGCTGCATGGCAGTTTGCAAATGGACAAGCCTGCGATACTTCACTTTGAAATTCTGGATATGATGGGCAGGGTACACTATGAGGTCAGCTTCATGACACAGCAGGGCATGAACAGGATAACTATCCCCTTGACGAAGATGCGTGCTGGCAATTATCTGCTGCGGATTACAGATGAAATGAAAAACAGCAGGATAAAAAAACTGATGATTCTCTAGGTTTTGAGCTTTTCCGATTTCTTCTTCTTCTCGAAATAAGAAATACCATCCGCGGTAGCAACGCCTCTTACAAAGCTCTCAAACATCTGGTCAAACATGGTATCGAATGAAAATTTTTCCGGAGGAAAATTCTCTATGTTGTGAAGATCCATTAAACGCCTGATGTACAGGCGGGCAACAAGTTCAACACTCACGTCGTCCCTGTACATCCCCTGGCTGATGCCTTTCTGAAGGTTAATTTGGATTTTCCCGAAAATAAAATTGATCCTTTCTTCTATATGCTTTTTATAGATCTCAGGATAAAGCATCTCATATTTGTGCGTCACCGAAGGGCTCAGGTGATAGAATTTCTTTGACATTTCCTTGCCGACGGTAAACAGGATATCAATGGCATCGTAATATCCCTCAAAATCATGATCGATAAATATTTCCTCGAATTTTCTTCTTTCATCTTCCAGAATCTTTTCAACGAGTACTTCCTCGCTGGGGAAATATTTATCAAGCAAGGTATTGGAAAAATCAACATCTCTGTATAGTTTCTCCAGAGATATGGCTATACCCTTATTGTTGGCGATATCCCTGATTTTACCAATTAATATGATCTCTTCCCTGTCCATATTAGGATTTCCGGCTTTTTACCGAGGCAAAAGTATAAAAATATGTATTGGTTAGGGAATGGCGCCCAACGACTTATTAACCAACTTATTCAATGAGTATCATTTTGCGTTGCAGCAATTTCCTGCCGTTGGTAAGTGCAAACCAGTATACTCCGGGTTGTATATTGTGTTTGCTGGCTTCAAAGGTTTCGATATATTTTCCCCGCGGTCTTTTTTCCTGGGAGAAAAGAGAAGTGATCAGTCTTCCGTAGATATCATATACGGATAGTGTAACTGTCGAGGGTTCATACAATTTGAATTTGAAATAGGTCGTTTCACGAAAGGGATTGGGGTAGTTTTGAACCAGTGTAAACGGCACCACTTCCTCGGCTTCTGCAATATCTACGGTCAGGTCAATATTTGCGGTCCATATTGACATGTTCACGCCATCGGCCCTTGCCCAGATTGGG
>JARRQC010000031.1:0-24020 GCA_037382165.1 bacterium
CGGCCGACGCAATTCGACAGCTTTGCCGGTCAGCCTCAGGTCGTTGAGAACCTCAGGGTCTTCGTACAGGCTGCCAGTCAGCGAAATGAGGCGCTGGACCATGTCCTGCTGCACGGCCCACCCGGACTTGGTAAGACAACGCTTTCTTACATCATCGCCAATGAGCTGGGCGTCAATGTCATCACCTCTTCGGGACCGGTTCTTGACAAACCCGGAGACCTGGCCGGCCTGCTGACCAACCTGGGCGAAAATGACGTGCTTTTCATTGATGAGATCCATCGCCTGAGCCCCGTGGTGGAGGAATACCTCTACTCTGCGATGGAGGATTTCAAAATTGACATCATGATAGAGACCGGACCCAATGCGCGCGCTGTTCAAATCAATCTCAGCCCGTTTACGCTCGTCGGTGCCACCACCCGTTCCGGCTTGCTCACCGCCCCGCTTCGTTCACGCTTTGGGATCAATTCAAGGCTTTCCTATTATGAAACCCCTACCCTATCAGGAATTGTCAAACGCAGCGCCTCCATCCTCAAAGTGAAGATCAGTGATGAGGCTGCCCTGGAGATCGCCGGCAGAAGCCGCGGTACACCACGTATCGCCAATTTGCTGCTCAGGCGTGTCAGGGATTTCGCACAGATCAAGGGCAACGGGGATATTGACATTGACATTTCAAAGCATGCCTTGCAAGCCCTCCATGTTGACCGCCACGGGCTGGACGAAATGGATAACCGCATCCTGAATACCATTATTGATAAATTCAAAGGCGGACCGGTAGGCATAAGCACCATTGCTACGGCTGTGGCGGAAGAAGCAGGCACCATTGAAGAAGTATATGAACCCTTCCTCATCCAGGAAGGTTACCTGATGCGTACTCCCAGGGGACGGGAAGCCACAGAGCTGGCTTACAAACACCTGGGAAAGGTCAAAAATCCTGATCAGGGTAAATTGTTTTAGCTGCTGCTGATGACCCTCGGGAACCTCCAACGTGCAAAACTTACGGAATGGATCAAGGATGAGTCCGGCAAACTTGGCTTTTTCGCTACCGGCATCTCTCAGCCCGGGCGGCTGGATGATGATGCTCGACGGGTAGAGGACTGGCTTGAGGGGAACAACCACGGGGAAATGTCGTGGATGGAACGTAACAGGGAGAAGCGGTATGACCCGACCCGGCTGGTTGAAGGTGTACTTTCCATAATAACAGTCCTGTGCAATTACACGCCAAAAGAAAAAATATTCCGGGAAGATGAATTCCAGGTCTCGAACTATGCCTATGGAAAGGATTATCACCGGGTCATCAAGGATAAGCTGTATCAGCTCCTGGGAACCATTGAAGAAAAAACAGGGAAAAGGAAAGCCCGTGTATTTGTGGATTCGGCACCTGTACTTGACCGCGCCTGGGCCAGGAAAAGCGGGCTGGGTTTCATAGGCAAAAACACACTGCTGATCAACCGTAAGGGAGGCTCCTATTTCTTCATCGGACACCTGATGCTTGACCTTGCACTCAATTATGATGAGAACAGGGAAGAAAAAAATTTCTGCGGAAGTTGTACGCTATGCCTGAAGGATTGTCCGACAGGTGCCCTGGAACCCTTCAGGCTGGATGCCAACAAATGCATTTCCTACCTGACCATCGAACACCGGAGCAAGATCCCTGAACGCTTTAAGGACAAGATGCACAACTGGATCTTTGGCTGTGACATCTGCCAGGAGGTTTGCCCGTGGAACAGGGAGGTGGTTGTACACCATGAACCGGATTTCGATCCCCCTGAAAAGCTGAAAAAGATGAATAAAACCCAATGGAGGGATCTATCGGAGGAAGACTTCACCCTGCTTTTCCGGAATTCAGCCATTCAGCGGGTTGGCTTTGAAGGGCTGAAGCGCAACATTCATTATTTGCCGGAATAGTTATTTTTGATGCCAAAATCGCGGATATCCATGGTGAAAAAGAAAAGCCTGTGGTTTGCCCTCTTTTTTACATTGCTGGCCATCATCAGTATGATCCTCTACTTTATCAGCAGGCAGAAAGATTTTTTTGCCGATGAGCTGGTGCCTCAGATCTCCTCTTCATTTAAACAAGACCTGAAAACCTATCTGCAAACTGCTGACCGTGCTGTACTGCAGTTAAAAAAAGATGAGGCGAACTTAACTGTGGATGAAAAGTCCAGCGGTGAGCTTCATCGTTATTTCACCCATTTCATTGACAGGGAGAAGTACCTGCAGGGCGTCATCATTTTCGGCAGTCGGAAGAATTATGTCATTTACCGGGATGACCGGTCATGGGTAACCGCGCACAGCAGCCATTCGGACAGCCTGCTGAAATGGACCAGGCTGAATGGCGAGTTGACTGAAACCGGCAACTGGTTCGATACCTATAATTTTTTCATGGTTCAGCAGCAGATGGATATTCTCCGCATTACCGATCTTGAGACCGGGGAATATATCTGGCGAACGGCGGTGAGTCGTAACAATGCCAACCGGGACCTGTTTTTCCTGATTTTTAAGCTTTCGGCAAACCGGGATAACAACGGTCATATTGCGCTGATGTACCGGACCCGGGAACTTGGAAACATGTTCGCCACCCTTCGAAATTATGCGTCACCGCTGGTGACGGTCCTTACCCTGCGCGGGGAACAGGTCACTCCGATCAGAACAGATAATGAGGAATTAATTGAACATTTCAAAGTGCTTGGCAAGGAAGTGGAATCGGTCATTGAAGAATGGGGAAAAAAAGGTGATGAGAACCCCGTTACCGCCTCGTTTATCGTATCCGGCAACGAATACTGGACCTCGATCGATACGCTTTCTCCCAGCCTGGGTGTAAAAGGGTTTGCCATTACCCTTTCACAGGATGATCTGCAGCAAAGCAAAAAGAATAAAGAAGAAGCCTACCTTTATGCAACCCTGCTGTTTTTAATATTTGCACTGGCACTTGCCCTGCCGGCATTTAGAAAACAAGTTCGTCCCAATGACGCAGACACAGACGGGGCACTGGAACCGTTGACACCGGAAGAGGTCGGCAAACTGATCCGCCAGGGGGAGTCTGAAAAGCTGGAATTCAAATCCTCGGTACGCTGGGATTACCGGCAGGAAATTGTCAACAGGGACCTGGAGGCTGTCATTTTGAAAAGTATTGCGGCTTTCGCCAATGCGAAGGGCGGAATCCTGATCATTGGCATCCGGGATGACCTGACAGTTTTAGGTCTTGAACCTGATTTCAAAAGCCTGAAAAAGCAGGATGTCGATTATTTTGAGCTCCACCTGAGGACGCTGGTGAATAATCAGTTTGGGTGATCCAGGTATCCGTAAGTGACCATCCGGTGTATGTCAAAACCAAAAGCAAGCAGGGCAAAGCTGAGGAGAAGTTTTATGTGCGGACCGGAAATGCTTCCAGGGAGATCACCTCCCTGAAGGAGATCCAGGAATACATAGATAAACACTTCAACAGGTCAGGCTGAGTGTTTGATTACTTCGGAAGTCAATGTTAGTAAACAATTATAGACCTATATTTGCCTTTTACCCGAAATTTCCATGGACTGGCTGATATTCTGGATTGCGATTTACCTGGTGATCATTGTTGTACTGGCACTTTACCACCTGCGCAGCACTGACCTGGATCAGTATCTCGTCAACAACAGGAACACCAGGACTCTTCCACTGGTATTCACCATGCTGGCAACACTGGTCGGCGGGGGGACATCCATTGGGTTGATGGCCCTGGGTTATGAATCGGGGTTTGCTTCCGTGGGTATAGGGGTTGGCTATGTGATCGGGTTTATGATCATGATCCGCTTTGCCGGGAAGATCAGGACTTACGGCGAAAAACACAACATCTACAGTTTTCCCCATTTTCTGAATCACAAATACACTTCCAGGGACGAAGCCGGTTTTACGAGGATATTTTCCGCAGCGGTCAGTGGTGTGAATATCAATAACAATACGGCCACCATCATCTCTGCCGTGATCATTATTGTCTATACTGCGATTGCCGGACTTTCGGGTGTTATCATTACCGATACCATCCAATTCATCGCGATCGTGATTATGATCATCTTTATTTTCATTCCCGGTATCCTTGAAGATACGGCCTGGTTTTCCCGCATGCATGAACTTCCCCCTGATTTCCTCAATGGAACCCAGCTTGGATATGCTTTCCTCATCGCACTGTTCATCTTTCTACCATGGTCTGTACTTGTCAGGATGGATGTATGGCAGAGGATCCTGGCAGCAAAGAGCGAAAAGGTGGCAAGAAGGGTCAGTTTCTGGTCAGGTATGGGCATGCTTCCATTCTACATCGTTTTTCCCCTGGTGGGAATGTCGGTAAAACTGTTCCTGGATCAGGACTTGGGGCCGGATGAAACGGCTGGGGTTGTTTATTTGTTTATCAAGCCGCATACGGCAGAGATTCTGCTTTCGGGGATGAATATTGGCCCCATTCTTTTCGGCTTTGCCATAGTAGGCCTTATGTCAGCCCTGATGTCCTCAGGTGATAGTTTCCTGAATATCATCTCCATCAGCACGGTGAAGGACACCATTTTTGCTCCCATCACCCTGTTTGCGCTTATCAGCAAGCATGCCTTTGCTTACCGCCGGGTGGCACTGGCCAGTATCCTGAGCGCATTTGTGGTTAACATCACACTATTTACCTGGGGGGTTATCAGGCCCGATCAATTCCAGGCCAAATCCTCCTTCATCCCGGCCTTTGTCATAGCTGTACTCGTCCTCCTTATAGGCGTCAGGCTGACACGGGGAGAAAACAAAGTGATACAGGAAGCTTCCGCTGAATGATAAATCAGGGCTATGGAACTCAAGCTTTATTCGGACGAATATTATATGAAGGAGGCGCTGAAAGAAGCGCAGAAGGCTTTCGATCGGGATGAGGTGCCGGTGGGAGCGGTTATCGTCTGTGATAAGACAATCATTGCCAGGACACATAACCTCACTGAAATGCTGACCGATGTGACCGCCCATGCGGAGATGCAGGCATTTACGGCTGCCTCAGGGCATATCGGCGGAAAGTACCTGAAAGAATGCACGCTCTATGTTACCCTGGAGCCATGCATCATGTGCGCCGGCGCCGCTTTCTGGACACAAATCGGCCGGATCGTTTATGGCGCAGCAGACGACAAAAGAGGCTATACCCTGCTTGGCAAACCGGTATTGCACCCCACAACGGAGGTGCTATCCGGTGTACTTGAAGAAAAATCCAGGATGCTTCTGCAGGAATTTTTTGCGAGGAAAAGAGAGTAATCCCATCGCTGATCCCAGATCAGGGTTTCAGTGCAGGAATCCTTCCTCATTGGATACACAATAGACACCCCCCGCATCCATAGCAGCGACACACCGGTTGCAATGATCGCACGGAGATCTTGAGATTTCTCCTTGCTGCAGTTTTTTCACGAAATCGGGATCCTGGATGGTAGCCCTTCCAAGTTGCACAAATTCAAAGCCGGCTTCCCGCGCTGATAATATATCTTCCAGGGATTCCACCCCACCAATATAAATCACGGGGATGTTTACGGAAGCGCGGATAAGTCTCGCTCCTTCCATCAGAAATAAAGGTTCATAAGGATGTTGCGGCACCATGAAGCGGCCGAACAATTTCAACCCTGTTTTCCTGATCCATGCTTTCTGGTTGTTTACCATTTCCCTGACAGGCAGGTTACCACGAAGCATCAGGAAAGGGACCTTTGAGGTAAAACCGGCACTGGGTATAAGTGCACTTGCTCCTGCATTTTCGAAGGTCCTGGCGATCGTGACAGCCTCCTCAAGATGAATGCCTTTTGTCATCCCGTCCTCCTGGTTCATCTTAACCAGTACCGGGAAATCAGGACCAAGTGATTCCCTGATCCGGCGGATAACGGCTGCCGGAAACTTCAGGCGGTTCTCCAGGCTGCCTCCATAATCGTCCTTGCGCTTGTTGGTCCAGGGTGATAGAAACTGGCTGAGCAGGTAGCCGTGACCTGCATGGACTTCTATGGCATCAAAACCGGCTTCTCTTGCCATCACGGCAGCATGGATAAATTCTTTCTTCTTCTCCTCAATGTCCCTCCTGCTCATGGCACGACCATAGGACAGGGTAAAAAGGCAAAGTTTTGGAGAAGCTCCCATTGGTCTTTTCCCGATGATCTGCCGGCTGGTGAAAAAGCCACTGTGGCCCAACTGGATGGAAGCGGCAGTCCCTTCCCGGTGAACGGCCCTGGTCAGTTTTCTCAGTTCGGGTATGATCTCCTCCCGCATCCACAATTCATGGTCAAAGGTGCGGCCATCTTTACTTACTGAACAGTAAGCGACTGTAGTCATCGCAACCCCGCCCTGCGCCAGTCGCCGGTGATGTTCGATAAGCTGAGGGGTCACATGTCCCTTCTGGCACATACCTTCGAAGCATCCGGCCCTGATCACACGGTTCGTAAGTGTCAACCCGCCGATCTTTCCGGGCTGAAAGATCTCCTGCCGGGCAACCATGTATTTATCCCCCGCCAGCATGATCCTTGATATGTTCTGCCACCCTGAAAGCATTGGCATAAATGGTCCAGGTATAGGTCACGCTACCTCCCGTGGGCATAAAACTGCCATCCGTGATATAAAGGTTTTCCACTTCATGTGCTTTGCAGTGCTTATCCAGCACCGAAGTGGCGGGGTCATTTCCGAAACGGCATCCGCCGGCCTGCAAATTGGGAGGGGGTGTACCGCTGACAGAAGAACTGATGTTTCTGGCTCCCATTTTTTCCATCACCTCGACCGCCCTGTCGGCCAGGAAACGCCCTATTTTCAGATCATGATCCAGGTATCCCAGCCGGATCTTTGCCACCGGGTCACCCCACCTGTCCCTCACCCGTTTATCCAGGGTGACAAAACAATTATCATTGGGTTGCCAGTCTGCAAAGACCTCGAATCTCAGACGTCGCAGGCCGGTGAAATAGTTTTTAAGTTCTTCCTTCAAAGCCGAGCCATACCTTAATTTCCCATTTTCATCCCATTTTCTGCGAATGGCTTTTCCGATCCCATTGGCATGCTCAAACAAAAAATCGATGGTGCCACCTTTCACCTTACCGCTAAAAGCTTCATCATCAATTTCATACCAATGTTGAATGGCGCGGTTAACAAATAAACCGGGAACTTTCAGCTGATTGACCACATCAGCGGGGAGATCATCATAAAAAAACTGTCCGCTGCCTGTGCCTCCGGCCGAAAAGATCATATTTTTTCCCACCTGCCCGGAATTGTTGGCGAGCCCATCGGGGAATTCACGGTTGTCACTCATCAGCAAAAGCCTGGCAGTTTCCACAGCCTGTGCAGCCACTACAAATAACTTCGCTTCAGCAAACTGTTGGTCACCATAATTGTCATAATACCAGGCGCGTTCAACTTTATGTTTTCCATTTGTCTGCAGCCTGAAGACCTTTGAATTGGCTTTAACTGTACAGTGACCGCTTTGCAGGGCCTTGTCGATCAATGCCACCCTTGCGCTGCCTTTGGCATCCGAGGCACAACCGTAACTTCCGCAATAATTCGAGTAATAGCAGCTTTTGCGATGGCCTTCAGGTTGCGAAAGAATGGCACGGGGAACGGGCACCATGCTGTATCCCAGCGACTCCGCCGCCTGATCAAGCCACTGGCTTGCGACATTTTCAGCCAGCGGAGGATAGGGAAAGTCATCCGTTGAGCGGGGTTCCATCGTGCTGTGTGGATCAACCCTGCCGGAGACCCCGATGATTTCCTCCACCTTTGAGAAGAAAGGTTCCATATCTTCATAACTGATAGGCCAGTCCGTCACATTTGAGCCTGAAACAGGTCCATATTGGGAAAATAACCTGAAATCCTGTGGTTTCATGCGGTGGAAATACCCGCTCATCAGGTTCGAAGAACCTCCAACCATATTTCCATTCCAGAAATCGCGTCCCGTTTCGTAGGTCGGCCTGGCAATCCATTTACCGTCCGCATCTGGTGTCTCAAGGACATGCTGCTCATCACGCAGGTTTGGAAAGTAAACACTGCGGCGGGTAGCGGAAATTTCATCCTTGACAAAATCTTCTGTCATGAGCCAGGGCCCCTTTTCCAGCACCAGCACGCTGAAACCTGCTTTTGACAATTCATAGATCACCGGGCCGGCTCCTGCTCCGCTCCCGATCACACATATGTCATAAACCGTATTTATAGTTCTTCCTTTCTAATTCCTTCTGCTTCACTATTCTTTACGCACCCTGATGGTGGTAAGCACCCTGGGATAGATCAATTCCCTACCGGGTCTCGGTTTGCCGGGATCATGGTCGAGCCATTTCCATCCAATGCCCTCCGGATTTCCGGGATACAATGGGTCACAGAGCAGCGCCTCAAAAATCAAAGTAAGTATCACAGACAGCCAGCTTTCTCCCCATTGTTCCGCGCTTATCACAGCAATGATGTATTCTTGCTCTTTTCTTTCGAGTTCATCGAAGTCCTTGCCCAGTGATTCCCTGCTTACCTCGTTAAGCCATCCGATACCTTTGATGATATAACGAATCTCCTCCGGGTCTTTTTCTTCATCAGCCAAAACCCACTCCAGGTATTCGATCGCATGGATATCAGCCGCTCCGGGTCCATTATCATCAGCAGGGAATAATATTTCCTGGACAACTTTCATCACCTTTTGCCCTTTCTCACCCAAAATGCCGTTCTCCTTCTGAACCTGGATTCCTAAATGTCGCAGTGGCCTGATGTGTAAGGCAGCTACACCGGCTATTGATGTGTTGATGAACATTTTACGACTCAGCAATCCTCCGCTTTTCTTTACAAGAGGACGAGGTTCCCGGACGTTTTTAGCTGACTTGCCAGACATGAAGAAGACATTTGGTCACGATTTTTCCAGGAAATATCGCAACGGTTTCTTACAAATATAAGAAATGAACATAAGAAAGCGGTTACCCGGTGAAAGCCCGTGCAGGACAATTGATACAAATGACTGGTATTGATATGACAAAGCATAGTATATTTGAAAAGAAATGGTTTCAATGCTGAAGAACAGGATACTGGCCGGTTCAGTCCTGATCATTACCCTGATCCTGACCGGCTGCATCGAGGATTACTGGCCTGAGATCGATAAGTATGATAACCTGCTTGTCGTTGATGGTGGTATCAATAACCTGCCCGGCCCGTATACCGTCAAACTATCCTTATCCTCACCTGCTGATTCTGCTGTTTTTACACCTTTTCCAAATTGTGAGGTGACCCTTATTGATGATGAAGGGTACAGTGAAATACTGCAGGAAATGGAACCCGGAATCTATCGCAGCCGGGAAAACGGAATACAGGGAATCGCCGGCAGAAGTTATAAAATGCAAATCCTCACTCCGGAAGATGTGATCTATACTACTGATTTTGAAAAGCTGAAGCCCGCATCGAAGATCGCTTCCGTTTACGCCCGCGTTGAAAAGCAACAGGATGAGGGATATCCCCATGATTTGGAGGGTTACCGTTTCTATCTTGACACCGAAACTGCAGAAAGTGACACCAATTATTATCTCTGGCGCCTGGAAGCTACCTACCAGTACCAGTCTGATTTCACCATACGATGGATTTTTGACGGTGAACTCAACTGGTTTTATCATCCCGATTCCCTGTTTAATTGCTGGAGTACCTATGTTGTGGATGCTTTCTATACAATGAGTACCGAATCTATGGAAGTACCAGTGATCACAGAATATCCGCTGCATTTTGTCAACACGGAGACCCGCCAGCTATCTGTCAGGTACAGTTTACTGGTCCGGCAATACACGCTCAACAAAGCTGCTTTTCAGTTTTGGGATGCTTTGCGCGAACAGAACGACAGCCAGGGCTCTCTCTATGCCAACCAGCCCTACCAGGTGCGGGGAAACGTGAGAAACCTTAGCGACGGATCGGAACCGGTGCTCGGTTATTTTCTGGTGGCCGGCTTGGATACCAGCAGGATATTCATTGACAGACCCCCTTCATCTGTCAATTTCTATTATCCGGTTTGTACCCTGGATGAAGCAGACTATGAAGCTTACGGCCAGATGTGGTGGGCAGATCCCGTGACCTATCCCATTTATGCCATCGAAACCAATGGGGGCAGAAGGGCTGTGCCCCCGAAAGGATGTGTGGATTGCCGGCTAAAAGGCGGAACCATTATCAAACCGGGTTTCTGGACAGACTGATCAGAAATTGCTTTTCACCCCTGCTTTTCTACAACCTCCTTTTTCGTAATTTCGCAACTTTGAATCTAAAAGCAATCCACATGTTAAGGTCGCATACAAACGGAGAATTACGAATAGGAGATGTCAACAAAAAAGTTACCCTTACAGGATGGGTGCAACGCATCCGTGACAAGGGTGGGCTTATATGGATTGACCTCAGGGACCGCTATGGGATTACCCAGCTTTTACTGGAGGAGGGAAGATCTCCGCAAGCCCTCATCAACAGTGCCCGTAAACTGGGCCGGGAGTATGTGATACAAGCGGAAGGAGTCGTCATCGAGCGGGTGTCAAAAAACCCGAAGATGGATACCGGGGATATTGAAGTGGATGTGCATAAACTGGAAATACTCAATCCATCCAAAACACCGCCATTTACCATCGAAGATCATACCGATGGCGGGGAAGAGCTTCGGATGAAATACCGATACCTGGATTTACGACGAAATCCCTTAAAGGCAAATATGGCGCTCCGGCACAAGCTTTCGCTGGAGACAAGAAAATACCTCGACAGTATCGGCTTCTTTGATATTGAAACCCCTTTCCTTATCAAATCCACACCTGAAGGCGCCCGTGATTTTGTGGTACCATCCCGGATGAGTGAAGGACAGTTCTACGCGTTGCCCCAATCCCCGCAGACTTTCAAACAGCTCCTGATGGTGGCCGGATTTGACCGCTATTACCAATTGGTCCGCTGTTTCAGGGATGAGGACCTGCGCGCCGACAGGCAACCCGAATTTACCCAGATTGATTGTGAGATGGCTTTTGTGGAACAAGATGATGTGCTGGACACTTTTGAAGGTCTCATCCGTTACCTGTTTAAAACGGTGATGGGTGTTGACATCGGCAAACTCCCCCATATTACCTACGAAGAAGCCATGAGAAGATATGGCAGCGATAAGCCGGATATCCGTTTTGGGATGGAATTTAACGAGCTTAATGACCTGGCCAAAGGAAAAGGTTTCCAGGTATTTGACCAGGCTGAACTGGTGGCAGGAATAAATGCTGAAAATTGTGCAGACTACAGCCGCAAGGACCTCGATAAGCTGACGGAATTCGTCAAAAAACCGCAGATCGGGGCCAAAGGTCTCGTCTATGTAAAATATAATGAGGACGGTTCTTTTAAATCCTCGGTGGACAAATTCTATACACAGGAGGACCTTCGCCAATGGGCGGAAGCCTTTGGTGCCAAACCGGGTGACCTGATGCTGGTGCTTTCGGGGGAAGCGGACAAAACCCGCAAACAACTCAGCGAACTGCGCCTGGAAATGGGCAACCGCCTGAAACTGAGAAACCCCAATGTCTTTAAAGCCCTGTGGGTCATAGATTTTCCCCTCCTGGAATGGGATGATGAATCCAAAAGATACCATGCCATGCACCACCCGTTCACCTCACCCAAACCTGAACATGAACCCATGCTGGAAACAGATCCGGGTAAAGTAAATGCAAATGCCTACGACCTGGTCATCAACGGGGTGGAAATCGGCGGGGGATCCATCAGGATCCACAACAGGGAATTACAGAAACGCATGTTCAAGGTCCTCGGCTTTACCGACGAAGAAGCACAGGCACAATTTGGTTTCCTGATGAATGCTTTTGAATTCGGCGCACCGCCACATGGTGGTATCGCACTGGGATTCGACAGGCTGGTAGCACTGTTTGGAGGTCAGGACTCTATCCGTGATTTCATTGCCTTCCCGAAAAATAATGCCGGAAGGGATGTGATGATCGATTCACCCTCACCCATCTCTTCAGCACAACTGGATGAACTGAAACTGAAGGTAATTAAATAGCCAGGTCCTTATTCCGCGGCTTCATTATCGAAACCCATCAATTCCTCCATGATACGGGGGATGTCCGTATTGTCGATTACCCCGGTAAACCGTTCTGCACCGGGACCTAAGGCATATATAGGGATGTTGATACCGGTATGTTTGAAGGTAGTCCAGCCCACGCCCGACTTGCTGCTTACCATGCTTATCACCGTTTCAGTGATGGTAGGATATTCGGTATAGACGGTCTCTTGTTGATTTTTCCCTTTTAGGCTTTGTTCAAAGGCTTCCCATATCACTGACTTGTCCTGCTCTGTAATTGGTATTTTGCTTCCCAGCCCGAAATGGTTGTCGACAAGGGTCAGCAAGGACTCCCTGTCACTTGTCTCATTGCCGGTGAGTTGCCGGCCAAAAACGGCAAGGACTTCGTTGAACCTTTCAACGGATATATCCTGATACTGCAAATAGGTGTAGAAGCTATTGTAGCCTGTTTCCTGCGCTCCAAGGGCAAGGCCGCCGGTCTCATGATCAGCCGTGACCAGAATCAGTGTCTCCTCCGGGTGTTTCTGATAAAAATCAATGGCTGCCTGGACGGCTTCCGAAAATGCAATGGTTTCCTGTATCGAAGAAGCTGCGTCTTTGCTGTGGCAGGCCCAATCGATCTTGCCCCCTTCGACCATCATGAAAAAACCATCCTTATTATCGAGGTGTTTGATAGCCATGGCGGTAAAGTCTGCCAGCGAAGGAGATCCAGGATTGTCGATCACATAGGGCATTGCCCCGCTCGGCAAGAGATCCGGATGGACGGCAATCACTTTTCCCGTTACGGTATCCAGGCTGCCGAACCCTTCCGGTGTGTTGACATAGGTGAACCCGTTTTCTCTCGCCGCATCAATGGCGTTGGCCTGCTTTCCGTTGAAAACGCCATCCGGTTCCTTAAAACCTCCGCCTGCAAAGAAGTCGAAATCACTTCCGGCAAGTTCCATCCCAATTTCAAAATAATTGTCGCGGGAAGGCTGATGGGCATAAAAAACGGCAGGTGTGGCGTGGTCGAGGGATACGCTGGTGAGAATTCCGGTCTTCATGCCGTGTTCCTTACATATCGTGGCAATACTTTTATAGGGTACCTGCCCGCTGGTATCCGTGGCGATGTGGCCGATGTTCGTTTTATAACCTGTCGCGAAAGCAGTGCCTGCAGCAGCGGAACAAGTGATAAACCGATTGTCGGCGTAGGTCCTGACCAGACCGGATACAGGAAACCCGGAAAACGATAATTGTTCGAACCCCTTCTCCCCATGGATGACTGCCAGATAAGCTTCCGCCAGGTTTACCTGTGCTACTCCCATTCCGTCACCAATAAAAAGGAACAGATATTTGGGTTCCGGCCGCTGTTCCTGCTGGCGGCAACCGGTTGAACCCATTAATAAAGAAATGAAGACGATGATGATAAATAAGTGTCTGATCATGACCTGTAATATTTTGCGTTGCAAAATTAATCAATAACCATGAAGCAGACTTGTCCCATGAAAGACTTAAAGTAACCTTAATACCACGATGATTTGTCTGGCCGTCCCTGCCTTAAGGCAAATACTATTTTTCCCTACTCCCCTGATTTTGATTAATTTTGCCGCTGAATTGAAACCGGAGATGAAGGCAAAAGACATAGAGATCATGGCACCTGTCGGTTCCTACGAATCGCTGCAAGCCGCTATTCAGGGTGGTGCTGATTCCGTATATTTCGGTGTAGGCAACCTGAATATGCGATCCAGGTCCTCCCAGAATTTTACCCTGGATGACCTGGCGGAGATTACCGGAACATGTCGTGCCAACCGGGTTCGAAGCTACCTGACGCTAAATACGGTCATTTACGATCATGAACTTCCCCTGGTCAGAGAGATCGTGGATGCAGCCAAAGCGCATGGTATATCGGCTATTATCGCCTCTGACATATCGGTGATCAGCTATGCGCGTTCAGTTAATATGGAAGTCCATATGTCCACGCAGGCAAACATCACCAATATTGAAGCGGTAAATTATTTTTCGGAGTATGCCGATGTAATGGTTACGGCACGCGAATTATCGCTTGAACAGGTTAAGGCCATCACCAAGGCTATTCAGGACCGGAACATTTGCGGACCTTCGGGGAAACCGGTACAAATCGAGGTATTTGCCCATGGAGCGCTTTGCATGGCGGTATCGGGAAAATGTTACCTCAGTCTTGATAATCTCAATTCCTCCGCCAATCGAGGAGCCTGCCTGCAACCCTGCCGGCGGAAATACCTGGTTAAAGATCAGGAAACGGACCTTGAGCTCGAAATTGACAATGAATATATCATGTCGCCAAAAGATCTGAATACCCTTTCATTTCTGGACAGAATACTGGATGCGGGTGTAAGGGTATTGAAAATAGAGGGCCGCGGACGATCACCGGAATATGTAAAAACCGTATCCAGCGTCTATCGGGAGGCGGTTGATGCCTGGTTTGAAGATGATTATACCCCTTCCCGTATCGAGACATGGAATGACAGATTATCGAAAGTGTATAATCGCGGTTTCTGGGATGGATACTACCTCGGGCGAAAGACCGGTGAATGGACGGAAGAATATGGGAACCAGGCCACGCAACGTAAAATGTATATTGGTAAGGTCTCCAATTTCTTTAAGAAGATTGGCATCGCGGAAATCACGATCGAGACCCATTCCCTGGCACTGGATGATGAGATCATGGTCATCGGCCCTACTACCGGTGTATATGAAAGCAAGGTGGAGGAGATCAGGGTTGATCTTGAACCGGTAAAAGAGGCCATCAAAAAGGATATTTGCTCCATTCCCGCATCTGCCGTATTGCGCCGGGGTGACAAAGTCTATAAGATCGTACCCGCGGACAGATCCGTTCCCAATCTCGTACAGCAATAATGATCATCTCACAAATCGTTGCCGTATCGGAAAATGATGTCATTGGCAAAGACAACGCCCTTCCCTGGCATATGCCGGACGATTCAGCCTATTTCAGGCAAAAGACCTGGGGGCACCATATCGTAACGGGGCGCAGGAATTATGAAGCGGAGGGCAAGGCCCTGCCGGGAAGAATAAATCTCGTCATCACACGGAACAAGGATTATCAAATCCCTGACGGAGAGGTTGTCCACACGCTGGAAGAGGCTATCCGGATCGCACAGCGGGCGAGTGAAACCGAATTATTTATTGTGGGTGGTGAGGAAATTTACCGGATGGCTATGGATACCACCGACCGTATCTATCTCACCCGTATCCATGCCGTAGTGGAGGGCGATACATTCTACCCGCGACTTGATGGCGAAATCTGGAAAGAAGCATCACGTGACGCCAGGAAGAAAGATGACAGGAATCCATACGACTACGACTTTATAGTTTACGAGCGCAGATGATTGCTTATAATCTTCACCAGCATACCCGTTTTTCAGATGGAAAGGGCTCCCCTTCGGATTTTGCGGTAAAAGCAATCGAAACGGGCATGACTTCCATCGGTTTCTCGGAACACTCCCCGCTGCCTTTCGATAACCCCTTCTCCTTACATCAGGAAAAAGTGGATGACTATATAGCTGAAACAGATAAAATCCGTGAAGATTTGAAAGATCAGCTTGAGATTTACCGTGCCCTGGAGATGGACTTCATTCCCGGTGTTTCGAGTGATTTCAATTTCTGGCGTCAGCGATGCAGAACAGATTATCTGATCGGATCGGTTCACCTGGTCAGGCCCGATGACAGTGACCTGTTGTGGTTTACGGATGGACCTGACTATAAAGTCTTTGATCAGGGCATCACCGATCTCTTCGGAGGTGATGCACGGAAAGCTGTCAGGCAGTTCTTCCGCCAGACAAACGAAATGATCTCCACCCAGCGCTTTGAGATCATAGGTCATTTCGACAAGGTCAAAATGCACAACGGAAACCGTTACTTTCATGATGAAGATGAGTGGTATCGTAAGCTTATTGATGAAACGGTGAGACTGATCAGGGAAAAAGAGATCATTGTTGAGATCAATACGAGGGGAAAGTATAAGAAACGTTGCGATGCACTTTTCCCGGATGGTTACGCACTGGAAAAAGTCCGGGATCTCGACATACCGGTCATTATCTCTTCCGATGCCCATCACCCTGATGAAATGCGCAATTTATTCGGGGTAACCGAGAACCGGATTCGTGAATTGGGTTTTCGTCATTTAGCCTGCCTGGAAAACGGCAGATGGACTGAAAAATCACTCTGACTCTGAGCTTCCACCATCCTTACTGACATTTTTTCATTTTTTACAATTGCAACATTTCAGAAACTGACAAGGAATACCTGGTCGAACTGGCAGCACCAGGCATGAAAAAGTCCGATTTCAAGATCAATCTCGACAGGAACGTATTGACGATTTCTTCCGAAACCAAACAGGAAGATCAGGAAGAAACCAAAAACTTCTCGAGAAAGGAATACAGCTTCTCAAGCTTTGAACGGTCCTTCACATTGCCGGAAGCCGTCAACCAGGAAAAGATCGATGCAAAATACCAGGATGGTGTGCTGAAGATCAACTTGCCGAAAAAGGAAGAAGTATTGTCCAAACCCAAAGAGATCAGTATTTCTTAACTTATTTGTTTAACATGACTGCCTTAAAACTGCTGTTTTAGGGCAGTTTTATTATTTGTGAAAGGAGGTATTATCATGAAAAAGCTGGTGATACTGATGATGCTACCGCTGTTCCTCACATCCTGCAGCGGGCAGATTTCAGGGCATTCCGGACAGGATGATTCCACGACGGTATTGAAGAAGGAAAAAGAACTTCCAAAAGCTGACATCCGGGTAAACAAGACCTTTGACGAGGATGGCAATCTGCTTACTTACGATTCGACCTATGTATGGTCTTATTCCAATATGTACGGCGATTCGGTAGATGTCAACATTGATTCTGTCATGTCGGCTTTCTGGCCATTCATGGATTCAAGAATGACCACACTATCTCCATTTCTTGAAGATCGATGGTGGGGTAGTGATTCCTTGTTCTACAATGAATTCCTTAATCAGGATTATTTCATGAACCGGTGGGATCAGCAGATGGAAGAAATGCGTCGGATGATGAGGGAGATGGATTCCGTAAAAGGTCTGTTTTTCCGTGAAAACTATCCGGAATTGAATAAGGACCCAAATCGCGTCAACTAAATAAGTGAGCGGACCAGGATAAGGTTGTCCGGTTATCAGCCGGTCAGCCTTTTTGTTTGTTCATTATTTGTGTGGATCATACGCCCACTTGAGGTAGCCTGCACCCCAGGTAAATCCTCCTCCGAAAGCCGCCAGGATCAGGTTATCACCTTTTTTCAATTTGTTCTCCCAGTCCCAAAGGCAGAGGGGGATGGTCGCATTGGTGGTATTCCCGTAACGCTGTATGTTGATCATCACCTTTTCTCTTTCTACACCCATTCTGCGGGCTGTCGCATCGATGATCCTGAGGTTGGCCTGGTGCGGAACAAGGTAGGCAACCTCTTCTGATTTCAGGTTGTTTCTTTCCATAACCTCGACAGAAACATCCGCCATACCTTTTACGGCAAACTTGAAAACAGACTGGCCTTCCTGGAAGATAAAATGCTCGCGGGCATCGACAGTTTCATGAGTAGGGGGCCTGACCGATCCGCCGGCTTTCTGATGCAAGTATTCCTTCCCTGACCCATCGGTATAAAACTTGGTATCCAACCACCCGTACCCTTCGGTATTGGGTTCCAGCAAAACAGCCCCTCCGGCATCACCACAGATGATACAAGTGGTACGATCGGTATAATCCACGATGGAGGACATCTTATCAGCGCCGACAACAATCACCTTTTTGTATTGTCCGGATTCCACATACTTGGAACCTGTCTCCAGGGCAAACAGGAAACCACTACAGGCCGCGTTCATATCATAACTCCAGGCGTTTTTCAAACCCACGTTATAAGAAATGATGTTGGCTGTGGCCGGGAAAAGCATGTCAGGAGTAACAGTGGCAACGATCAGCAGATCAATATCCAGCGGATCAGTGTTCGTCTTCTCGAGTAAACCCCGGACAGCTTCTGTACCCAATGTCGAGGTTCCCAATCCTTTCCCTTTTAAAATATGACGCTCCTTTATACCGGTACGGGTAGTGATCCACTCGTCGGTGGTTTCCACCATGGTTTCCAGTTCTGCGTTTGTAAGGATATAATCAGGAACCCAGGCATTGATTCCTGTAACAGCAGCTTTAATCTTAGTCATCTTATCATTAATAAACAGCGGATGCGGAACAAAAATAACATTTTTTACTTGGCAACGAAAAGCGGCATGATTTGTCTGGCTGTTACCCTAAACAGAAAAACTCCTGCTCTGCCACAGATCAGGAGTTTGTTTTTTAAGAATGGTTTAAAAGGGTGTATTATTCCGCTTTTGCCCCTTCCATGACCAGCTTTCCTTTGTAGTAAAGGTCGCCATCCACATAGTACGCACGGTGGTAAACATGTACCGTACCGGTAGTAGGACAGGTAGCCAGTTGCGGTAGTGAAGCTTTGTAATGTGTCCTTCTCTTATCCCTTCTTGTTTTGGAGGTCTTTCTTTTCGGATGAGCCATTTTCTGATATTTTTTATATAATTAATTACTTCAATTTAATGTCCCTGAGGGCATCCCATCGTGGATCTCTCCTTTCGTTTGCAGTCTTTGCCAGCTTTTCAACCATCTTTTTATCACATTGTGCAATATCCGGATGTGTTTTCTGTATCGGCAGCAAGAGATTGATGAATTCAAAGATATACTGGCTGATATCCAGCCTGCTATCGGTCGACGGGATGACAATGATCTCATCGGATTCTTCCTGAAAGGAATCCCCGAATTTAACGATCAACCTGAATTCCCCTTTCACCGGGAAATCAAACTCAGCCAGGCACCGGTCACATGCCAGGGTCATATACCCTTCCAATGCGAACCGTAATACCATCAGGTTGGTTTCCTTTTCAAGGTCCAGCCTTAAACTGATCTCTCCCTTGTCCGTTTCAAAATAGGCAAAATGCTCAAAGAACGTTTTCCCGATCTCAAAATCGTACCGGTGATTTCCAACATCCAATCCCTTAAAGGGTATTATAAAAGCATCCATCTCATCACCGCTTCAAAAATCGGGCGGCAAAAGTAAGCAATATAATTCGCATTGCCAAATTTAAATCCACTGATTTTAAGCCACGAGGCGACAACCGGAAGGTGTTGTTTTGACTGTAAATAAATTATCATCGAATCACCCGATCGATATTTAAAATTCTATTTTTGTCTTAGAAATTATTAACGCATTTCCGCCATGATGTGGTTCAATAAGATGGTCGCGGCCGTTTTGCCATTCATGCCCAAAAAGTTGGTCTGGGTCTTTTCCAGCAGGTACATCGCCGGCATTGCCATAGAAGACGCCATCAATACCTCTAAGAAACTGAATGAAGAGGGTTACATGGTTACCATCGACCTGCTGGGTGAATTCATCACCAAATTAAGCCAGGCAGAAGAAAATAAAAAGAGTTACCTGGAGATTGTCGACCACATCGAAGCCAACAAAATAGATGGGAATTATTCGCTGAAACCGACCATGTTCGGGCTACTGATCGACAAGGAGGCCTGTTACAGGTACATCCGTGAGATTGTAGCAAAGGCTGCAGATCACAATAATTTTGTGCGTATCGACATGGAAGATTCGCAATGCGTCGATCTTGAAATTGAATTGTTTAGAAGGTTGAAAAAAGAATTTCCGAAAAATGTTGGATTGGTATTCCAGGCATACCTTCGCCGTACATTGGACGACCTGAAATCACTCATGGATTTACATTCCGACGAAAATCCGATAAACTACAGGATATGCAAAGGGATCTATGTGGAGCCTGAGAAGATCGCTTTTAAGAAATATGAAGAGATCAATGCCCATTTCCTGGAAGACCTCGAGTTCATGTTTCAGCATAACATTTATCCCGGTATTGCCACACATGATGTCCCCCTGGTGGAAGGCGCTTACCAATTGATTGAAAAATACCAGGTTCCTGTTGATAAATATGAATTTCAGATGCTTTACGGGGTTACCCCCTCCTTACGAAAATCCATCATTGACAAAGGCCACCGACTTCGGGTTTATGTGCCTTTCGGCAAAGAATGGTTCGCTTACTCTACACGCAGGCTGAAAGAAAACCCCAAGATGGCTTCTGATATCATCAAGGCCCTATTTATCCGTGGTTAATGATACGGGGCTGTTTTAGTCAATTTTCCTGAAAGCTTTGATTTTGCCCATTTTCCCGTGCATTTAGATCAGGATATCCTGTTTTCTCCCTATTTTTTTACTACCTTTGCACGCTCATAATCACTAATTTAATCGTTATGAATAAGAAGAGGGTGCTTTTCGTCAATCAGGAAATCATGCCTTACCTACCTGAATCGCCGATGAGCATGATCGGTCGTTATTTACCTCAAAAAATTCAGGAACTCGGAAAAGAGATCAGAACCTTCATGCCGCGCTACGGCCTCATCAACGAAAGAAGAAACCAGCTTCACGAAGTGATCAGGCTTTCAGGTATGAATCTCATCATTGATGACATTGACCACCCGCTGATCATCAAGGTCGCCTCTATACAGCAGGCCAGGATGCAGGTTTATTTTATTGATAATGAAGATTTCTTTCACCGGAAATTTAAATTCCGTGACGGGTCTAAAAAGTACTTTGATGACAATGACGCCCGTACGGTCTTCTTTTCAAAAGGTGTGCTGGAAACCGTGAAAAAACTGGGCTGGGCGCCTGACCTGATCCACTGCAATGGCTGGTTTTCCAGCCTGGTACCGCTGTATGTAAGGACTGCTTATGTCCACAACCCGATATTCAGCGATTCCAAGATCATCTATTCCATTTATAATGATGATTTCAATGAAAAATTCCGGGAAGGATTCGAAAAGAAGATCTTTACCAGTGGTATAGGGGAAAATGAACTCGGACAATATGCCGGTGGCGATTTCGTTAGTTTGAGCAAAGGTGCCATTGACAAATCGGATGCCCTGATCGTAGGTTCTCCGGAGGTCAATGAAGAAGTCCTTGAATATGCAAAAGCCTCGGGAAAACCATTGCTGGATTACCAGGGTGAAGAAGATTATTTTGAAGCTTATAATGAATTCTATGATAAAATCATTGGGGAAGATTAAAGGGGTCAGACGGTTTTTATCCATATCATATATATTTTCCATCCTTCTCGTTTCCTTCTTACTATTGATCGCAGCCTGTTCCAAGCCTGCCGGGCTTATAGGTGTTGTGGTACAACCGGAAGACAGCAGGCTACCTGTTGTTTACACCGATACGACTGAGATCCTCGTCTATTCGATTCCTGAAGATTCCGTGAGGTCGGATGAATTAAGCGTCAATGTGATCGGTGCCAACTACGATCCTGTTTTTGGACAAACCATCGGTGGAGTTTACCTGCAATTCAACCTGGAAGAAGCCAAACACCGCTTCGGACCAAACCCGGTCATGGATTCCATGATCCTGTTTCTCCTTTACCAGGACGCTTATGGCGATACGACCACCCCATTGACCTTTCGTGCGTATGAAATGGAAGAAGGCATTGAAAGGGACAGCGCCTATTATTCAAACCTGGAATTGCCCTTAAAGAGCACAGACGTATCCAATACGAATTTTATTCCCGGCCCTTCTGACAGCCTTATTTTTGGCGGGGATACCCTGCCACCGATGCTGAAGGTCAGGATGGACTTCAATGATGAACTTGCCAACAAACTGCTGATGGCCCCGGATTATGCCATGGATAGTAACGCAGGATTCCACGAATATTTTAAAGGTGTTTATGTTGTGGCCGATCCGGTGGAATATGGGGGAGCCCTTCTTTCTTTTGATATTTTGTCGAATTTTTCGGAAATGATCCTCTACTATCACAACGATACCGTTGACAGTCTCAGTTTCGATTACATGATCACACCGCTGAATGCTACGATCAATACCTATGAGCATATTTTTGACAATTCTGATTTCTTCTTCAGGCAACAAGTGGTAGAGGGGGATACAACACTGGGGCAGGAGAATTTCTATCTCCAGGGCGGAAGTGGTGTAGCCTCCATCATTAAGTTTCCAAATATCAAAAACTGGAATAAAAATACGGTACTGAATGAAGCCAAACTGATACTGAACGTTTCAGAGGAAGAACCACTATGGGGTGCTCCACAGCAACTGTCTATGGCTCAGATTGAGGATGACGGTAATTTTGGATACCTTCCGGACCAGATCGAAGAGCTGGAAATCTATTTCGGTGGAGGGTATAAAGTCTCCACAAACAGTTACACCTTCCGGATTACAAGATATTTACAATCGCTGATCACAGATTCGGAGAAAAATGACAATGGATTATACCTTATCCCAACGGGAGCGTCGATATTCCCCAACCGTGTTGTTTTTGACGGCTCAAACCCTTCACTGGAAGGCGCCAGAAGTATCCGTTTAGAAATCATATATACCGATCTCAATTAATTTGTAATTTTGCTGCCGGTTTAGAATCCCCCATCCCTGGGGACACTCGAAGACAACCTGCTGAAATACAAGAACAAAAATTACCTGAAATATGTGTGGGATAGTGGCTTATATAGGACCCAAACAAGCGTATCCTGTCCTGATCAAAGGATTGAAAAGGCTGGAATACCGGGGTTATGACAGTGCCGGGATTGCCCTGCTCAACAGTAACCTGGTCATGCACAAGACCAAGGGGAAAGTATCGGAACTGGAAGACTACGTCAAAAACAAAGAATTAAATGGAACAATAGGGATTGCACACACCCGGTGGGCCACGCATGGCGAACCCAACCAGGTTAATGCACACCCCCACTATTCGCAGACAAAATCACTGGCCATTATCCACAATGGCATCATCGAGAATTATTCTTCACTCAAAGAAGAATTGATCAAGCGGGGTTACACATTCAAGTCGGATACAGATACTGAAGTACTTGTCAACCTGATCGAAGATATACAGTTGAACGAGCGAGTCGACCTGGATGAGGCGGTCAGAATTGCCCTCAATCAGGTCATTGGGGCTTACGCCATTGTCATACTGTCGGCAGATCATCCCAACACACTGATCTGTGCCCGCAAGGGAAGTCCGCTGGTCATTGGCATAGGCAAGGATGATTTCTTTGTCGCTTCCGATGCCACCCCCATCATTGAGTACACCAAGAATGTGGTTTACCTTGAAGATGAAGAGGTAGCTATCGTCACACGCAACGAAGAGCTGAAGATCAAGAACATCAAGAATAAGGAAAAAACCCCTTATGTACAGCAATTGGAATGGAACCTCCACGAGCTTGAAAAAGGAGGCTACGATCATTTCATGCTGAAAGAGATTTACGAGCAGCCCAGATCGATCAAAGACAGTATGCGCGGCCGGTTGAATGCTTCCAGAGGCATTGTTTCGCTGGGTGGACTGAAGGATTACGAACAAAAGTTGCTCAAAGCCAAAAGGGTCATTATTGTAGCCTGTGGTACTTCATGGCATGCCGGTCTGGTCGGTGAGTATTTGTTTGAAGACCTTGCGCGGATCCCTGTTGAAGTAGAATACGCTTCCGAATTCAGGTACCGCAATCCGATCATTAATGAAGACGATGTAGTTATCGCCATTTCCCAGTCGGGTGAAACGGCAGATACCCTGGCAGCCATCCAGCTTGCCAAGGAAAAGGGGGCTACAATTCTCGGCATTTGCAACGTGGTAGGATCATCCATCGCCCGGGAAACACATGCCGGATCTTACACCCATGCCGGACCGGAGATTGGTGTCGCTTCTACCAAAGCATTCACCGCCCAGGTAACCTTACTCACGCTGATGGCCCTTCGTCTGGCCCAGATGAAGGCGACCCTGCCGACAAACCGGTTTATGCAGATCCTTGCTGCACTTGAAAGTTTGCCGGCTCAGGTCGAGGATGCCCTTCAGGATGACGGCATTATCAGGAAGATCTCAGAAGAATTCCAGAGGGCATCAAATTTCCTTTACCTGGGAAGGGGCTATAACTTCCCCGTAGCACTGGAAGGTGCGCTGA
>JARRQC010000031.1:24025-27211 GCA_037382165.1 bacterium
CCTGATCGATGAATATATTCCGGTCGTATTTGTAGCTCCCTATAAAGGTATATACGACAAAGTGGTCAGCTATATTCAGGAAGTCAAGGCACGAAACGGTAAGGTGATCGCGATTGTAACCAGAGGGGACAAGACGGTCCGGGCCATTGCCGACTATGTGATCGAAATCCCCGAAACAGAGGAGATGCTGGTCCCCATCCTGGCTTCTATCCCTTTACAAAAACTGGCCTACTACATCGCTATATTAAGAGGATGTAACGTAGACCAGCCGAGAAACCTCGCGAAGTCGGTGACCGTTGAGTAAGATACGGTTTGGGATTCCAGATTTTTGAGGGGTGAAAGATTGAAAGTGTTGCAGTTGTTGCAATAGTTTCAGTGGTTCATCATTCCAGATAGTTTCAGTGGTTAAATAATTGAAATCTGTGCTGTTTGTCCTCCCGAGGCAATGAGCGTTTTAGGATCTCTCCTCGCTCCTGCGTCGCTCGTTCGAAATGACAGCCGGAAATTGTCAATGCTGTATTCTGTATGTGGGATTTGAAATGGGAAGTTACAGCCCGAACCCCCCAGATTAAAGGCTAAAGACTATAGTCTTTGAAATCTAGCGATTGAACGATGTAGACGATTGAACGATTGAACGAGGTAAATGAAGCCTTAACTCCTCCAGATTAAAGGCTAAAGACTACAGATAAAAAAGACGCGAAGCCAAACCCCGCGTCCTTTGACAACTGTTAAACTGAAATTTTAGGTAACCCTATAGTCTTTTTCCAATGGTTTCCCAGTCGACCAGGTTCCAGAAATCATCGATATAGGCGGGACGCCTGTTGCGTTTGTCAATATAATAGGCGTGTTCCCAAACATCGCAGGTCATGATCGGTTCCAGGCCATTGCGCAGCGGGTTGCCGGCATTGCTTTCCTGGACGATCTCCAGTTTTCCCGCAGGTGTTTTGACCAGCCAGGCCCATCCTGAACCGAAGAGTGTTGCAGCCGCCGCACTGAACTTATCCTTGAATTCGGCAAAAGAACCGAAATCGCTCTTGATGGCATTCAGCAGGGCACCGGTGGGTTCACGGTTTCCTTCAGGTGACATACAGTTCCAGTAGAAAGTGTGGTTCCATACCTGCGCACCGTTGTTAAATACGCCGCCTTCAGCTCTTCTGATGATCTCCTCAAGGCCGGAATCGGCGAAAGGAGTGCCATCTACCAGTTTGTTGAGGTTGTTCACATACGCTGCATGGTGTTTCCCGTAATGGTATTCAAGTGTTTCTTTAGATATGTATGGTTGCAGTGCATCCATATCATAAGGTAATGATGGTAATTCGTAAGCCATAACTTTTGTGTTAAATTGATAAGAATGATGTGTTATCAACAAATATAAGGAAAAATGGCATGCGGGAGAGGATGGCAGGATGAATTCCGGCTACAAAATATCCAGCCCTTTCTCCAGTTCATAGACCGCCCTTTTGAAGGTCGTGTCAATCTGGTGATATATCGGGTAAAAACCTTTTTCATCCAGGAGGTTCCTTCCGACAAATGCCTTGAAAAGTATTCCAATCTTTTCGCGTGACACTTCTATTTCCGCGGGAGTTGCTTCTATGCCCTTTTCACCCGCATACGCGACCAGATCTTCAAAATCCTTTCTTGTCATGGTAAATGCCCTGTCAAAGGATTTAAAATCGTCATATTTTCTGAGTCTTGCTCGGTTCGCATCGGTATAATCAAAGGCGAACTGGAAAATGATCCCATTGTTTGAAAGACGGTTATAGTAAGTATGGATACTATCGGTAACCAGGGGAACAAAGATATCAGGCATGATTCCGCCGCCGCCATAGACCACCCTCCCCCCGGGGGTATAATATTTAAGTGAGTCGTTGAACGGGATGCTGTCTTCATGGTATAATTCCCCATTGGTATAACGCTCCATCGGTTCATGGAAATATTCCTCGAAATGCTCCCTTGAAAAAGGTTTCTGTATGCACCGGCCTGTGGGTGTGTAATACCTGGCTACGGTAAGACGGAGCGCGGAACCATCGGGAAGGCTCATTTGCTCCTGGACAAATCCTTTTCCAAAAGAACGCCTGCCAATGATCAGTCCTTTGTCGTTATCCTGCAGGGCACCTGCCACGATCTCACTGGCTGAAGCCGAGCCTTCATCGATCAGAATGACAATCTCGCTGTCAAGCAACTTGCCGTTTTGTGTGGCAAAGGCATAGTTGCGCGGGCGGTTTTTTCCTTCGGTATATACGATCAGTTTGCCTTCATCCAGGAACTCATCGGCAATATTGATGGCTGCTGTGAGAAAACCACCCGTGTTTCTACGCAGATCAAGGATCAGTTTGCTCATTCCTTTCTTTTGAAGGTCATGAATGGCTTCCTCGAATTCCTCATAGGTCGTGATGGAGAACTTGTTCAATTTGATATAACCGATGTCCTTTGATACCATGTATGCCTCATCCAGGCTGTAGGTGGGTATCACATCCCGGGTGATCGTAAAGTCGATCAGCCTGGGAATGCCCCGTCGAAAAATGCTCACCTCCACCTGGGTACCCTTTGGCCCTTTCAATTTTCTGATGGCATCGTTATTGGTAATGCCTACGGCGACAGTGTCTTCTATTTTCACGATCCGGTCACCGGCCATCAACCCTACTTTATCCGAGGGTCCTCCGGCGATGGGATTGATCACGGTTATCGTATCTTTTTCGATCCGGAAGGAAATACCGATGCCTTCGAAACTACCCAGCAAAGGATCGTTCACTTCATGGAATTCAGAAGCTGAAATATAGGATGAGTGGGGATCCAGCTTCTCCAGCATCCCTTTTATCGCATCGGTTTCCATGGATTCGTAGTCAACTGAATCCACATAATCACGGACGATGTAGTCGATCACATCATTGACTTTGTTGTATTTTCCCTGGCTGAGGGGAAATAGATTTTCTCCATGACTGGCATCGCGATCCAGCAGGGCGCCCAGCCAGATGCCCGTGACAAGCACAAGGGCAAAAGCGATAGGTAAGTAAATAAAATACTTTTGGTTGCGATGATCCATAAGCTAAATTCCGGGTAAAGATACGAATTTTGATGCCTGTGTTATTACAAGCGGAATGCCAAAAAGTTCAGAAGTATTTGCTATGCCAGAGGCAATATTTCCTCTGCCCGGTATAACGTGAGCCCATAACGGTCAAATATACC
>JARRQC010000032.1:0-3137 GCA_037382165.1 bacterium
TTTATCGGAGGCGGAGCGTTGCTGGATTTGGAACTGCAACAGTTCTATTACGCGATCGGCATTCCTATGTTCCAGGGCTATGGACTGACGGAGGCTTCACCGGTGATCTCCTCCAACACACCGGTTAGTCATAAACTGGGCAGCTCAGGAAAACTGGTTAAAGATCTTCAGGTCAAAATCCTGGATGAACAGGGGCAGGTATGCGCTACCGGTATAAAGGGTGAGATCGTCGTTTCAGGTAAAAATGTGATGTCGGGTTACTGGAAAAACCCGGAAGCGACTAAATCAACCATTAGGGAGGGCTGGTTATGTACAGGAGATTTGGGCTACGTGGATAAAGACGGTTTTTTGTATGTCCTGGGACGATATAAAAGCCTGCTAATCGGAAATGACGGGGAAAAATACAGTCCGGAAGGGATTGAAGAGGCCATTGTGGATTTTTCCTCCTTCATCGATCAATGCATGCTTTACAACAACCAAAACGCATATACAAGCGCCCTGTTGGCAGTTAACCCTGTTGCTTTGCAAACGCATTTGAAGAAGCATGGCATGCAAAAGGATGACGAGGAGGGCATGCGTGAATCCATCCGGATTGTTTATGGCGAGATAGAACGGTTCGCTAAGCACAGCGATGAAGAACAAAGTTTTCCGCGAAGGTGGATGCCGGCTGCGATAGCGATTCTTCAGGAACCGTTTACGGAAGACAACGGAATGATCAATTCCACCCTTAAAATGGTCCGCCCCAAAGTCATCAAACATTATGCTTCACGATTGGAATTTCTATATACCCCATCCGGAAAAGACCCCTTCAATGAAAAAAATATCGCTGCCATCCGGCAGGTTCTCAATAATTAATAACTTAATTCAATGAGTTTTATTAAAGGAAGAAATATTCTGCTGGTGGTACTGCTGGTCATCTCTCTTTTCTTTGTTTTAATGCCTGATTACACCATCCGTGCCTTATGGTACCAGGAGCCGAATATTGATGATTACAAAATATTTGAAAACAGGATCATCAAGGCAGGGGATCCTGAGCCATGGCCGTTGCATGAGGCATATAACAAACAATCTTTATCGGATGAGGTCCTGCAACGGATAATGGAATACGATCCGGTAGCTTTTTTAATCATCAGGGATGGTAAAATACTCCATGAGTCCTATTGGGACGGCTACGATGAAAATTCAATTTCCAATTCCTTCAGTATGGCAAAAAGTATCGTCTCCCTGCTTGTGGGTGCGGCCCTTGATGATGGCGATATCCGGAGCCTTGATCAGCCTGTCGGTACATTCATCCCCTCATTTAATGAAGGAGGGAAGGAAAAGATAACGATTCGTCACCTGCTGACCATGAGTGCGGGAACCGACTGGGATGAGGCCTACGCCAGCCTTTTTTCTCCCACGACGGAATCTTACTACGGGGAAGATCTTGTCGGGATGGTGAATAAGCTGAAAGCGGTGAAAGAACCCGGTAAGACATTTTATTATGCCAGTATTGAAACAGAGGTATTGGCCATGGTTGTTGAGGAAGCCACCGGTATGAATATCAGCGAATATACATCTGAAAAATACTGGAAGCACATGGGACCCCGGCATGATGCCCTCTGGAATCTTGACAGTGAGGATGGCATGGAAAAAGCCTACTGTTGTTTCAACTCCAATGCAAGAGATTTTGCGAGATGGGGGCAACTGGTCCTGAACGATGGTACCTGGGATGGCAATCAACTCATTTCTGAATCCTATCTTCAGGAGGCATTCACGCCAGCAACCTATCTCGTGGACGAAACGGGATCAGCCGTCGATTATTATGGGTATCAATGGTGGATCATTGACTATAAGGGATATAACATACCTTATATGCGGGGAATCCTGGGACAATATGTATTTCCTATCAAGGAAAAGAATGCTGTGGTAGTGAGGTTGGGACACAAACGAAGTGATGAACTGATAGGTCCGAACAGGAAAGATATCTTTGTTTACCTTGATGCAGCATTTGAGCTATTGGACTAAGAATACAACAGCTTTTATGGCCTGTCGCCTCAATATACTTAAGGTGTTAGGTTCCCGGAATGAGCGCGCTCTGGAAACAAAATATTACTACATTTGTTGACGCAAAATATTCTTTACAACCCAAAACAAAAACAGCAAACCAATGAATAAAATAACGGTAATAGGCGCCGGAAACGTGGGCGCAACCTGTGCAAATGTCATCGCCCATAAAGACCTGGCGAAAGAGGTGGTACTTGTAGATATCAAAGAAGGTATCGCGGAAGGGAAAGCCCTTGATATCTGGCAAACTGCTCCCATCAACCACTTCAATACACGCGTTACCGGAGTTACCAACGATTATTCCAAAACCAAAGGATCGGGAGTTATTGTTATCACCTCAGGGATCCCCCGCCGACCGGGCATGTCACGTGATGACCTCATTAAAACCAATGCGGGCATTGTAAAAGATGTGACCGAGAAAGCGATCAAGTACTCACCGGATGCCATCCTTATCGTGGTAAGCAACCCATTGGACGTGATGACCTATGCCGCCTTCCAGGCATCCAACAAGCCTTCCAGAAAAGTCTTCGGAATGGCCGGAACACTTGATACAGGCCGCTATCGTTCATTTCTAGCCAATGCACTCAATGTAGCTCCAGTAGATATCCATGCGCTGCTTCTTGGCGGTCATGGTGACACCATGGTGCCGTTGCCGAGATACACCTCTATCAACGGTATTCCGGTGACCCAGTTATTGGGCAAGGATGAGCTGGATAAAATCGTGGACAGGACGAAAAAAGGCGGAGGAGAGTTGGTAAATCTGATGGGTACCTCTGCATGGTACGCACCGGGTGCAGCAGCAGCACAAATGGTTGAGGCCATCGTAGACGATCAGAACAGGGTGATACCGGTTTGTGCTTACCTCAATGGTGAATATGGATTAAAAGATGTATATTTGGGGGTTCCCGTTAAGTTGGGTAGGAATGGTATTGAAGAGATCATTGAAATTGAACTTAACAAGGACGAGAAAGCATTACTCAATACATCCGCCGAATCGGTCAAAAAGGTGATGAAAGTGCTTGACGATATGAAGTTATTTTAAGAAACTGCCTAAATCATTAATGGTTGCGATTCTTGTTTAGGCTAATGAC
>JARRQC010000032.1:3216-16943 GCA_037382165.1 bacterium
ATTTCGTGATGATGATGGACTCTGGCAAAACCATCGTTTTGAAGAGGTGGCTTCCCCGGTCGCCTGGGCACGTGATCCCGCCCTGGTTCTGGAATTTTACAATCAGCGCAGGAAGCAGCTTTTTGAAGTGGAACCCAATGCCGGACATAAGGCGCTGGTAAACCTGGAGCGTAAGTACAAGGTTAATATCGTTACCCAGAATGTTGATGATCTGCATGAAAGGGCCGGTTCGAAAAATGTCCTTCATCTGCATGGAGAACTTAAGAAAGCAAGGAGCACCTTGGACCCTGAACTTGTATATACTTTGGATCACTGGGAACTCAAATTGGGCGACAAGTGTGAGAAGGGTTCCCAGCTTCGGCCGCACATCGTATGGTTCGGAGAAGCTGTCGACATGATGGGGGAGGCCATGGAAATTGTCTCTGCTGCTGATCTGCTTATTGTAGTTGGTACATCTCTTGTCGTTTATCCTGCAGCAGGTTTGCTCCATTATGCTCCGGCAGATAGCAGGAAATATTATGTGGATCCGAAAGCTTATGCTGTTTCCGGAATAAGCAACCTCGAAGTTCTCCCTGAAAAAGCCGGAAACGGCCTTCCAAAATTGGTGGAACAGCTGCTATCCGATAGCTGATGGACGTGCAATCACAGTAAACCTCTTTTTTGAGTAAGTGAAATTTACCGGAGATATTTCAGCTTGAAAACCGGTTTCTGTAAGTAGCTTGACCATCTCTTCCCGTTTGTACGTAACCATTTCGTTGTCAGAAAGAACAAGTGATGGTTTGTACAGCATGTTGCTTACTGCATAAGCGATCAGTTTCCTGAAGAATCCGTGCCTTATACCTATGGTCAATTGTTGGGTGAAATCTGCCAGCAGTGAATAACCTTCAGGAATAATATCGGAGATGATCACCCTTGATCGGTGATCAGTTATTTGCGAAAAGTACAGAAGAACCTGACGGAAATCTTCCTTACTGATGTATTGAGACACGCTGTTAACAATGATCAGTGTGACCTTTTCAGGAATTTCATTCCATTCGGAAACAACTTTCATATTTGGCTCCCCATCAAAATGGGAATGCAAAAAATCCTGCATGTAAGGCGCCTTATCAAAGAGATAGATCTTTCTGACCTTATCCCGCAGGAGATTTGATACGTGACCATAACCTGCGCCAAAATCCAGGACCACATCTTCGGAAGTATCGGAAAGATAATCAACACAGGCACCTACAAAATAGGTAGCCCAAACTTCCATGATCTTCCGGTTGATATTAGTTGAATTCCAGTAGTCGTCCCAATTCTTCATGGCAGGACATGCTTCATTCCTGGTCAGTAGTTTCTGTTTTCATTTCGGCCATCTTCTTACTGCTCATCGGCCGGACAGGGAATCTCCTGAAGATCATCCCGATATTTTTGGGTAATCTTCTGTCCCTTTTATCCAAATCCTCGGTCACTTCTCCGCTTCCCGTACCCTGCCAGACAAGTGATTTGTCCTTAAGCCTGAAAATATCAATGATCAGTGTTCCGTAATTGTAATCGGTTTTGTAAACAGTGGTACTGCCGGGTCCCCATCCATACCCGTAAAATCCTCCGGGGCCGTAATATCCCCAGCCGCCGCCATAACCGGCCCATCCGCCGTAATGATTGTTGTAGGCCTGGTAGCTGGTTTGCTCCTCGATGATGACGAAGATGGAAATAATCAAATCCCCGTCTTTCTCGACATGCTTGTAACCCCGCTTGTTCATTTCATTCTTGATGGATCCAATGATGGTCTGCTTGTCATAATCATTTAGCAACTGGTCATTATGCCGGTCCCAGGGGTAAAAACTGTATGTCTTAAATTCGGTAAAATCACCCAACGGTTTTCACATCCTGAAGCTGAACGACACGCGCGGCGGCGGGGCCAAATCCATCACCCAGACCCATGCGCGCCATATCCTGATCCGGGTCGACGATTTCATCTCGCCGGACGAGGCCAGGCGCGACGTTGTTTGCATCTTGTAAAAAACAGGATGACGGAGATGAGCAAAAGCAACTTGATCATGAAACCATTGAACAATATGCCCTGGATCAAAATCTTAACGGCACCTTTACAAGCAGCGGGCTGTATTACGAGATCGTGGTGCCCGGTGGAAATAACCACCCAGGTCTGAATTCAGTGGTCACGGTGACTTATAAAGGATATTATCTGAACGGTGACATACTGGATGAGGGGAGCAATTTTACCGAACGGCTCAACAACCTGATCGCCGGATGGAAGGAAGGAATACCTAAAATCGGTGAAGGTGGAAAAATAAAGCTGGTCATTCCGAGACACCTGGCTTACGGTGATGCTATTCTGGTATTTGATGTTACGTTGCATTATTTCGTTTAGTAAACAACCGGCATTTCATTCCATGAACGCTTTATTTAGTAAATTGGCTGTGTGATCAAACTGCTGGCCATGACATCTGAACACACTTTCTTACTGGATCGTGCCCGCCGTTACTGTAATTATCAGGAACGTTGTATTTATGATGTTAAAATGAAACTGTTGGAGTGGAAAGCTTCAGCGGGTGCTATCGAAAAAATAATCAGAACCCTGGAAGATGAAGACTATATCAACGAAGAGCGGTACGCGGTAAGTTTTGCCACAGGAAAGCTCAGGAACAACAAATGGGGAAGGGCTAAAATATTTCATGCGCTGATGAAAAAACACATTCCGGAACTCTATGTGCAAATGGGTCTCAATGAGCTGGATGAGCAGGAATATATCGAAACCCTGAAGTCAGTCCTTGCTTCCAAAAAAATTGACGAACCGGATACTTACAAAAGGAATAACAAGCTCGTCAGGTTCGCTGTCCAGAGAGGGTTCCAGGCATCCCTGGCCTGGAAAGTCATACGGGGTGAGCTATGAAGGTAGCATAGCCCCCTGTTTAGATAAAAATAACAATTCCCGAATATGCGTTCAACTTTTGATGATCTTGTATGAAGTGAATCAAAAGCTTTGCGATCCCATATACGAATAATGCTAATTTTACAGAAAAATTATAACCATGTATACGCCAGAAAGCGCTAAAAATCTGTATGAGAGGCTCTATGCCTTGAGGAGGTATCTTTGACATCGACAACAGGTTGGCAAAGATCAAAGAAGAAGAACAAAAGACACAGGTTGCGGGTTTTTGGGATGATCCGAAAGCTGCTGAGCTGAAACTGAAGGAAATCAAGGGAATCAAAAGGTGGACAGAAATCTTTGAAGAGACGGAAGAGGTTGTCAATGACCTGCAGGTTCTGGAAGAATTCTTTGATGCCGGTGAAGTGGAACAGGATGAGATGGACCGGCAGTTTCAAAAGGCTGAAAAGAAGATCGCCAATCTTGAATTCCTCAGGATGCTTTCAACCCCCGAAGATAAACTCAACGCCGTATTGAAGATCACTCCGGGTGCGGGAGGTACGGAAAGCCAGGATTGGGCTGAGATGCTGATGCGCATGTATATCCGTTATGGTGAACGCAACGACTTCAAAGTGCGAGAGCTGGACTACCAGGAAGGTGATGTGGCAGGATTGAAATCTGTCTCCCTTGAATTTGAAGGCGAATTTGCCTTTGGTTACCTGAAAGGGGAAAATGGGGTTCACCGCCTTGTAAGATTGTCCCCTTTCGATTCCGGGAACAGAAGGCATACTTCTTTCGCATCGGTTTATGTTTACCCGGTTTTGGAGGATGATATAGAGATTGAAGTCAATCCATCAGATATAACCTGGGATACTTTTCGTTCCAGCGGACCGGGAGGGCAGAATGTCAATAAAGTAGAAACTGCCGTACGACTCCGTCATGCACCATCCGGTATTGTTGTGGAATGTCAGGAAACGAGATCCCAGGGCCAGAACAGGGAAAAAGCGCTGCAAATGCTGAAATCACAGCTATATGAAATTGAAATGCGCAAGAAAAAAGAAGCCCAGGATAAGATCGAGGGAAGCAAAAAGAAGATCGAATGGGGTTCTCAGATCAGGTCCTATGTATTACACCCCTACAAAATGGTAAAGGACCACCGGCTGGATATCGAAACTTCCAATACACAGGCGGTACTCGATGGAGAAATTGATGAATTTCTGAAAGCCTACCTCATGGAATACGGGGGTGACGGCTGATTTATATAACCATTCGACATGAAAAAGACACTTATATTTTTTTGTTTTTTAGCGCTTTCGACTGGTCTTACTGCCCAGCTGGATACGATAATCCACGATGGCCAGGCCAGAAGCTATATATTGCATGTTCCTCCGGGTTATGATGAAGATTCTTTCCACCCCCTGGTCATAAATATGCATGGATTGGGATCAAATGCCGCCCAGCAGCAGTTTTACAGTCAATTCAACCTGGTCGCTGATACCGCAGACATCATCGTGGCCTATCCCAATGGCCTGGACAATACCTGGAATATTGCCTTTGATTTTGGAGTGGATGATGTGGGTTTTATAGCTGCACTTATTGATACCCTTTCCGACATGTATTCTATTGATGCCTCGAGGGTCTATGCGACAGGGATGTCCATGGGCGGATTTATGAGCCACAGGCTGGGATGCCAGTTGAATGACAAGATTGCCGCCATCGCTTCCGTAACCGGTACGCTCGCCTATCCCGGATGCGATCCCGGTCGCCCCTTCCCCGTGATGCAAATCCATGGGACGGCTGATTCAACGGTGCCCTATTTGCTGGTTCCTCCCACCATGGGCGTCTGGATCAGCCAGAATGATTGCCTGGATACCGCAACGATGGATTTACCTGATATCGATACGACAGATCAGTGCACGGTTACCAAAAGTATTTATTCTCCCTGCGATGAGGATGTTGAAGTAGTGCTTTACACCATCAACGGCGGAGGCCACACCTGGCCGGGCGCTCCCATTGAAATAGGGATCACCAATTACGACATTGACGCTAGTGTTGAAATATGGAATTTCTTTAGGCAATATGTTTTACCCGAATATGTGGGGGTATTTGCAGTTTCGGAACCAGCAGGTCAATTACATATTTATCCTCAACCCGCCTATGAAGGGGTAACCCTTGAACTACCGGACATGGTGAATGAAAGGGCTGAAATCCGGATTTATGACCTTTCCGGAAGGATGGTCTACCGGGAAAGCCAATTAATCAGACAAAATATCCGGATGAAAAGGAACGGATTGCTTCCGGGAATCTACGTGGTCGAAATATCATCTGCTGGTTATCATGCTCGTGGGAAACTAATTTTCAGGTAATTTATCATCTTTCAACAGGGTGCCCTCAAAAGCACAGATTAGGCTTGTCAGACTTGTTGTTGAAAAGGGTTTTCAATACCTTTGCCGTTTACCAAAAATCCATAGAAATGTACACTGTCTATCATAATCCGCGTTGCCGTAAATCCAGGGCAGGCCTCGAATACCTGAAGAGTAAAACAGACCAGGTCAAGGTTGTTGAATATCTGAAAACCCCTTTTGATGAAGAAAAGCTGAAGAAATTACTCATGAAATTGAACAAAACTCCCCATGAAATGGTAAGAACGCAGGAAGCTGTGTATAAATCAGATTTTAAAGGGAGGAACTTTACCGACGATGAGTGGGTAAAGATCATGGTTGAAAATCCGAAATTGATCAAACGACCGATTGTGGAGCGAGGTAACAAAGCCATCTGGGGCGATCCCGCAGAGGAAATTGACAGACTTTTCTAATGGCAAATAAGAATCATCCCGATAATTTTCAAACACACAAAAATTATGAAATACAGAGTTGAACATGATACCATGGGCGAGGTAAAAGTACCTGCCGAAAAATACTGGGGAGCACAAACACAACGATCTAAAATGAATTTCGAGATCGGTCCGGAAGCCTCCATGCCGGAAGAGATCATCAAAGCATTTGCCTACCTGAAGAAGGCAGCTGCCCTTACCAATGCTGACCTTGGCGTACTTTCCGCTGAAAAAGCATCGGTTATTGCCCAGGTTTGTGATGAGATACTGAATGATAAACTGGCGGGCCATTTCCCACTGGTCATCTGGCAGACCGGTTCCGGAACGCAGTCCAATATGAATTTAAATGAAGTGATTGCCAATCGCGGTCATGTGTTAAGGGGCGGAAAACTGGATGATACGAAAAAGTTCCTGCATCCCAATGATGATGTGAATAAATCGCAGTCATCCAATGATACTTTTCCTACGGCCATGCACATTGCCGCATACAAACTGATCGTGGAGACCACCATTCCGGGTATTGAAAAGCTGAGGAATGCGCTGGAAGAGAAGGCAAAAGCTTTTGACAGTATCGTCAAAACCGGAAGAACGCATTTGATGGATGCCACACCCCTTACACTTGGACAGGAATTCTCAGGTTATGTCGCACAGCTCGATCACGGACTGAAATCATTGCGGTCCTCTTTGTCTCATCTTACGGAGCTGGCTTTGGGAGGAACTGCAGTCGGAACAGGTATCAACACACCTCCAGGGTATGCAGAAAAAGTAGCTGAAAAAATTGCGGCGTTAACGAATTATCCTTTCGTTACAGCCAGGAATAAATTTGAAGCACTGTCTGCTCACGATGCCATAGTAGAGTGTTCAGGTGCGCTGAAAACATTGGCGGTCAGCCTGATGCATATCGGAAACAATATCAGGATGCTCGCCTCGGGACCCCGGTGCAGTATCGGTGAGATTCAACTGCCGGCCAATGAACCCGGCTCCTCCATCATGCCCGGGAAAGTGAACCCTACCCAGAATGAAGCGCTTACGATGGTTTGTGCGCAGGTCATCGGCAACGACGCAGCCATTACAGCCGGCGGCATGCAGGGTCACTTTCAGTTGAATGTTTTCAAGCCGGTGATGATATCCAATCTTTTGCAATCCGCTCGCTTGATGGGAGACGCCTGTGTTTCCTTTACCAAAAACTGTGTCGCGGGTATTGAGGCCAATGAACCGGTGATCAGGGAAAAACTGGAAAATTCACTTATGCTTGTCACCGCCCTGAATACGCATATTGGTTATGAGAAAGCTGCCGCCATCGCTAAAAAAGCGCACAAGGAAGGCAGTACTTTGCGTCAGGCTGCCCTTGACCTGGGTTACCTGACCGATGAAGAATTTACAGCCTGGGTGAATCCCAATAAAATGATCTGATCTATGGAGAATAAAGATAAACCTGTCATCGTTCAAAAAAGCTCACTAAAATTGGTGATGGAACCGGGTACTTACTGGTGGTGTGCCTGTGGCCGAAGCAAGAACCAACCCTTTTGCGACGGGTCGCACAAGGGAACGGTTTTTACACCCCACAAAGTGGTCATTGAGCAGACAGAACTGGTTAAGTGGTGTCTTTGTAAACATTCTGAAAAAGGTCACATCTGTGATAACAAACACAGGGAGCTTCCATAAAGCTGCATGCTCATTTGATTTTTCTGAAAGGGTCTTCCGGTAATTTCTTCATGTTAATAAGCCGCCAGACAAATACCCGTTTAACAATCTCATTGTTGCGGTAGATCTGGATGGTATCGATAGCTTCGGTAAGCTCAAAGTAACGACTCAGTGAGGATTGCGGAATCCGGTAATACCGGCTGTCTGAAATATAATACCCATCCATACCCAGGTAAAATCCTCCCAGTTTTTGGTTGATCCACGCGTATTTATGAAGGTGGTCCAGGTCGGCTATACCCATTGCATGAATGCCTGCCGGGCGTGCAGCATAATAATCGTAATTGGCCAGCGGAAACCAGTTGTCGCCAAACAGCACACTTTGCTCAGGCATCTCCCCGTTCGCTATATCCCGGGCAACGATTTTACTGAACACCTGTCCGGCCTGTCGGTACCCGTACATGTCCACGCTCGGATCGTTCTTACCTAAACGATGATACTCAGGCGCTTTTTCAAACGTTATCATTCCATACTGGATCTGTATATATCCAGCAATAACAATGACAAGCGTGAATCCAACGGATGCTACCAGTATCCCATTCGCTTTTCTCAAGCGCAGCTGAGAAAGTAGTGCCGCAGCCAGGAATAGCAGATTTACGTATGCCGGCGCAGACCAGTGCGGCAGTGTTTCCCTGAAAAGGGATATGATCAGGAAGGTAATGATGAGCGGCATGGAGGACAAAACCAGAAGAGCCTGGTAGGCTTTTTTCAACTCAAGTTTCCACCCGGTTATCAATATGAGTGCGGTAAGGATCAGCGCAACATTGACCGGATTGTTGTAAAGCCATTCCCCAATTACTTCCCTGAGAAAATAATTAAAATTGATTCCCGTATCTGTCGCGTCTACCCGTTCGCTGTGAAAGGTAAAGCTGATAAAGTCGTTCTGGAAGTTCCAGATGATCACAGGAAGGATGCTAATGAACGAGATGACCGCTGCTGCATATATAGCAGGGTGGCGAAACCACTCCCTTCTGAATAGTCCTGTGTAGAGGATAATGCCGAGCCAGAGGAATATGGTCGTGTATTTTGAGAGCATCCCCAGACCGAGGACAAGCCCGAGCAAAAGCATCTTCTTTCCGGCTCCTCGTTGGTCAGGGCCTGCGGGCAGTGTAGTTACCATGATATAGATAGCCAAAAGCCAGAACAGACCCTGCGGGGTATCAGGCAGGATAAAAACACCACTGATCAGGGATCCGTAAAGACTGGCAGCATACAAAAGGGAGGCGTAAAACCCGGTCTTTTCATCTTTGATCCTGGCGCCTATCCTGAACATCAGCAAGATGTTCAGCGCCCCAATGATGACAGACCCGAATCGAAGCGCAAGTTCTCCCTGAAAGAGCATATTCAGACTGAAAAGCTGTATGACCAAACCGACCATCGGCGGATGATCAAAATGCGACCAGTCCGGATAAAGAGCATAAAGCCTGTAATAAACTTCATCATTACCCAACTCCAGCGTTGCCGCCAGGAAGGTGCGCAAAAAGGTAGAAATCGCGATCAGCCAGAGGACTTTTGTATGATTACTGTTCTTCAATATATTCATGCCTCAGTTGCCAGCACTTTTTTGTTTCCTCCTTCGATAAAGATAAACCAGTGTCAGGGCGACTAAAAAATAAGCGATGCGCAACAGCAGCGTCGCCCGCTGGTCAACCGTCGCTGAGAGCAGGGATTCAGGCTGATCACCGGCATACCTGACCACAGGATTAAGGTAAATGGAGCTTCCGTCGTTAAAACGAAATACAGTTCTGACGTAGGTATCTTCCGGTTTGATAATATAGGAGGCCTGGTTCGTATCCAGTGAGGTTTGCCTGACGATACCTTCCTGTCCGATAAAATGGATCTCCGTTGCCGTCACGTCTACTCTGACCTGAAGTGTATCCCCTGACAAGGCTGCATTTTGGAGTATGGGCGTATGTTTTATCCTTTCAATCCTCTCCTTTAGGGGCACATCCATGGTGGGATAAAAATCGACACCATAACAGCAACCTGAATGCAGGCTTGAAAGGATCTGTGCTTTGTTTTTCGTTGGTGAATTGATCATGGTGAATTTCCTGCCTACGTCATTGGGATGCAACACATCGTGGGCATCATCATTGCCCATGAGCCAGACAAGTTGCCCTGAGGATAGGGCGGTATCCCAATGGTCGGTTGAAATGCGCAAATTGTTCAGCACTTCCATCATCTCATAATGGGTCAGGTATTTCATTTCTTCCACGGTATAGCCGTGCCGCAATAGGGGATGAGCAAGGACGACAATACTGCAGTCTTTGTCGAGCTGATCAATGATCCATTGTTTCATGCTGAGTGTCTGGAAAAGGATCAGATCAGTCCACAGGACACGCTGGGCGTCAATGCAAACCTGGTGTGTCTTGAACGCATTGTAACCATGCTCGTAAGTTGGAATAAAGTCAGGTTTGCCACTCCCATGGTAATTGATCTTCTGATAATCGGAGGTGGCGACATAGTCAAAACCCAATTCTTTGTAGACGCTGTCAATTAGCCTGTTACTGTTTTTTCTCCCGTCAGTTATCCCGCCCCATGCTTTGCTTTGTACCTGAAAATTATAGCGTTTCCAATGGGATTTGTCCATGCCCTGGTAAGGATTGTATAATTTATCTCCATGAAAGGGTTTTGGCCCGCTGAACTCATAAACCGGTGCCAGCAAATAGAAAATCAGCAGCATACCCAGCAGGATGATCAGCATCAGGATGATGGTCCGGGCGAAGAATCTGATGATTTTTCTCATGGTGGTCAAATTGGCGCCAAAGTTAAACTAAATTGGAACGAAAGCCTTGTGCAGAGCAGGGATGTTCCGTTTCTGAAGATTTCAGGGAAAAGTACTGGCAAGCCTGTTGATCATCCTGCAGATTTGTCTTTAAAGATGAATTGTTCGGGTAGAATCTTTATCAGCTTATTTAGAATGGAAGAATGAACGATCTTATCCGAAAAATCGTTAATTTCGCAGTCTTATTTAAAACAATTCTAAATAGGGGGAAAGATGAGTGAAGAGCAGGTAAATAACAATGTCCTGGATGAGGTTACCACAGGTGAATACAAATACGGCTGGGAGACCAAAATCGACATGGAAACTGCTCCTAAAGGGCTGAATGAGGAAATTATACGATTTATATCCGCAAAAAAGAGTGAACCGGAATGGATGTTGGAATTCAGGCTTAAGGCCTACCGGCACTGGTTGAAGATGAAAGAACCTGAGTGGGCCCACATCAAACACCCACCCATCGATTTTCAGGATATTATTTACTATGCAGCGCCAAAGAAAAAGCCCAAACTGAAGAGTCTTGACGAAGTAGATCCCGAGTTGCTTGAAACCTTCAATAAACTCGGTATTTCCCTGGAAGAGCAAAAAATGCTCACCGGGGTGGCTGTTGATGCGGTCATTGACAGTGTTTCCGTAAAGACTACCTTTCAGGAGACGCTGGCAAAGCATGGGATCATCTTTTGCTCTTTCAGTGAAGCGGTGCAGAATCACCCGGAACTTGTCAAAAAATATATGGGAAAATCGGTTCCTTTCACCGATAATTTTTTCGCCGCACTCAACTCTGCTGTCTTCACTGACGGATCTTTCTGCTATATTCCAAAAGGTGTAAGGAGTCCGCTCGAGTTATCCACCTATTTCAGGATCAATGCCGCAAATACTGGTCAGTTTGAACGCACGCTGATTGTAGCTGAGGAAGGGTCTTACGTAAGCTATTTGGAAGGGTGCACAGCCCCCATGCGTGATGAGAACCAACTTCATGCAGCAGTGGTTGAGATCATTGCCCTGGATGACGCGGAGGTCAAATATTCCACTGTACAAAACTGGTATCCCGGCGACAAGGAAGGGAAAGGCGGCGTTTATAATTTCGTAACCAAACGGGGTATATGCCGCGGTCGCAATTCTAAAATCAGCTGGACCCAGGTTGAAACCGGTTCTGCCATCACCTGGAAATATCCCAGTTGTTTCTTGTTGGGTGATAATTCAGTAGGAGAGTTCTATTCTGTTGCGGTGACAAATAACGCGCAACAGGCCGATACAGGAACAAAGATGGTTCACATGGGTAAAAATACCAGGAGCACAATCATCTCCAAAGGAATTTCGGCTGGAAAAAGTAACAACAGCTACCGCGGACTGGTAAGAATTGCCAAAAAAGCGGAAAATTCAAGAAATTTTTCACAATGCGATTCCCTATTGCTGGGAGACAGATGCGGGGCACATACCTTTCCCTACATCAAGACCGGCAATGAAAGTTCCATTGTGGAACATGAAGCCACCACTTCCAAAATTTCGGAAGACCAGTTGTTCTATTGCCAGCAAAGGGGAATTGATATGGAAAAAGCCATCGGACTTATCGTCAATGGTTATGCCAAGGAGGTCCTCAACAAGTTGCCCATGGAGTTCGCCGTAGAAGCGCAAAAACTGCTGGCCATCACCCTGGAGGGCAGTGTGGGGTAATGAATCTTAAGTCATGTATAGGGCTTTTGCCAATAAACCCTGAGAATTAATTGAGAACATAAAATTCGCAATAACAACAGCATCAGTTAACCCGGCCTTTGGGTCGAAATTAAAGAAAAGTAAAAAATGCTACTGAATATAAAAGATCTGCATGTATCCATTGACGGAAAAGAGATTTTGAAAGGTTTTAACCTGGGAGTGAATAAAGGAGAGGTCCATGCCATCATGGGACCGAATGGGACCGGAAAAAGCACCCTGGCCATGGCTATTGCCGGACGGGAAGGATATGAAGTCACTCAGGGAGAGATAAGCTACAAGGATAAATCGGTTCTTGACATGGAACCCGATGAGCGGGCAAACGAAGGCATATTCATCGGTTTCCAGTACCCCGTTGAAATTCCTGGTGTTAGTATGACAAACTTCATCCGCACGGCACTTAATGCTCAACGGGAATACAAAGGACTTGATCCGGTTTCTGCAGGGGATTTTCTGAGGGATATGGAAGAAAAGAAAAATCTTGTAGACATCCATACCAAACTTACGAGGCGCAGTGTGAATGAAGGTTTTTCGGGTGGAGAAAAGAAAAAGAACGAGATCTTTCAGATGGCGATGCTGAAACCGCAGCTGGCTATTCTTGATGAAACAGACTCAGGATTGGATATCGATGCATTAAAGATAGTGGCCAAAGGGGTGAATGCCCTTCGCTCACAGGAGAACGCCTTCGTCATTATCACGCACTATCAACGATTACTTGATTACATCATCCCCGATTTTGTACATGTCATGTGGGATGGCAAAATTGTAAAATCCGGCGGAAAAGGCCTGGCCATCGAACTGGAAGAAAAAGGATATGACTGGGTGAAGGAGCAGTTTGATAACTAAGACCCAAAATGATGGCTGAGAAAAATAAAATACAGAATAAATTGGAATCGTCCTTTGTCAGTTACTTTGAGGAGAGAAAAGGAGAATTATTCGAGTCCTGCCATCCTGCCGTGTTGAAAAACAGGAAGGAAGCTTTTGAATACTTTAAAAAGCTTGGCTTGCCGACCAACAAGGATGAAAAATGGCGCAATTCCAGAATCATCGGCGAACTGGACAATAATTTCAAGCTTTTCTATAACCCAACGCCCTATCAAAAAAAGATAAGTGAAATTTTCGATTGTGAAATACACGGTTACCAGGCGCATGTGGTCTCACTTTTGAATGGAAGATATTACAGCCCGGATGTTGATGCCCTTCAAGTGCTTGATAGCGGAGTCGTCATAGGAAGTATGCTTACTGCTCAGCGGGAGCTTCCTGATATATTTTCAAAATATTACGGACACTATGTTGATTTGACCGATAACGGGTTTACCGCCCTCAATTCAGCCTTATTTAGGGATGGGGTATTTATTTATGTGCCTGATAATGCGAAAGTTGAACAGGCTATACAGCTGCTTAAAATTGTGAACAGTGAAGAAAACCTGTTTGTCAATTCCCGAAATCTGATCATTCTTGGTAAGAACAGTGAGGTAAGTTTCCTGCATTGCGATGACTCGATAAACCATAATCCTACTTTCATCAACACATTGACAGAGATACATGTCGGGGAAAATGCCCGCCTCGATCTCTATAAAATGCAAAATCTGAACGACGGAACCTCACTATTGAATAACACCTGCATCTATCAGGAGAAAAACAGCAGGTCAAAAGTGAATGTAATTACCTTGAATGGTGGTAAAATCCGTAATGAGTTGCATGTTAATCTTGACGGAGAAGCCGCAGAAGCTGATTTGAATGGTATCTACCTGATGGATAAGTCCCAGCACGTCGACAACCAGGTATATATGCGACATTCGGTTCCCCATTGCTTCAGTAATCAGTTATTCAAA
>JARRQC010000033.1:0-13973 GCA_037382165.1 bacterium
CATAATTCCAACCCTGGCTACCTCAGGTGTCAATTAGGCTCCGATCAGAGCCATCACTTCATACAGGTGAACAAGCTCCACCACAAAACCTTCCAAAAACTGATCTATTTTTTATGACTCCTTCAGGTCATACTCAGTGCGCCTAACCACTACGTCATGGCGGTGTTCCACAAAATACTGGATCAGTTCCTTGAGATTCAGCATCCTGGGCCGGCCTTTGACCAGTGCGACATTGTTGACATTGAACGAACTTTGTAAAGCGGAATATTGATATAATTTATTGATAACGATGCTTGGAATGGCATCTTTTTTCAGATCATACACGAGCCTCATGCCATTCCGGTCAGATTCATCATTGATATCGGAAATGCCTTCAATTTTCTTTTCATTAACCAGGTCCGCAGTCTTACGGATCATTTCCGCCTTGTTGACCATGTAAGGAATGGATGTCACAATGATCCGCTCCCTTCCGCTGGGCGTTTCTTCTACAGTGGTTTCTCCACGCAAAACAATACGCCCGCGCCCTGTTTCAAAGGCATTGATTACACCTTCATATCCATAAATGATTCCTCCGGTAGGAAAATCAGGTGCCTGTACAAGTTTAATGAGCTCGCCCATCTCAATATCGTGATCATCGATATAGGCGATGATACCATCTACTACTTGCGAAAGATTGTGGGGTGCCATATTCGTAGCCATACCCACTGCAATCCCCGAAGCACCATTGAGCAATAAGTTGGGGATCTGTGTTGGCAGGACGGTTGGTTCATTCAGGCTGTCATCAAAATTAAGCTGCAGATCCACCGTATCCTTTTCAATATCTACCAGCATTTCTTCCGCTATCTTCCTCAGCCTGACCTCAGTATAACGCATAGCTGCCGGATTGTCACCATCAATGGAACCAAAGTTACCCTGGCCTTCGACCAATGGGTACCTTAGCGACCAGTCCTGTGCCATCCTGACCATAGAGTCATATACGGAGGTGTCCCCGTGCGGGTGATACTTACCGAGCACCTCCCCTACTATCCTGGCTGATTTTTTATAGGGACGATTGGAGAGCACCCCCAATTCATGCATGCCGAACAATACCCTGCGGTGCACCGGCTTAAGTCCGTCACGGACATCAGGCAAAGCCCTGGACACAATAACCGACATCGAATAATCGATGTAGGCCGACTTCATTTGATTCTCAATATTTACCTTAACAATTCGTTCTCCGCCTGTTATGTCTTCCATTAGCTAACTTATTCTATATTAGTATTTTACTAATCCCTGTTAGAGATGTACGAAACTACGAAAAAACGGCTTTTGTTTTGCTTTATCAGCAGGAAATAAAGTTAACAGGGCCGTGTTAACAAAACAGGGTGTTCATAATCAACGACAAAGCAATTGGCATTATTTTTGGTTCAACAGTTACGGAATACAGACCGGATGAAATCAAAACCCATCCATTCTATCTATTCTTGTGGTGAGGCAGAACAAACGAAGCTAAACTTTATGACGCTTTCAGTTGTTCAACTACCACATAAAGAATTTGTAATTTTGTAAGCAAAAGTCAAATAATATATGGACGCGAAATTTTCAAACAGGGCAAAAGATGTATTGACTTTCAGCCGTGAGGAAGCCGCCAGGCTAGGAAATCAATATCTTGGCCTTGAACATTTTATGCTTGGCATCATCCGGGAAGGTGAAGGGCTGGCCGTTCAGCTCCTTACTTATCTTGGCGTGGACCTGGCAGAATGTAAAAAGAGTATCGAAAACACCATCAGGAGTCCGAAATTATCCAACAGCAAACTTGATAACATCCCCATGGCCAAGCAAGCCATGCGGGCTTTGAAGCTTACCTATCTTGAAGCCAGGATCTTCAATAGCGATGTTGTGGATACGGAACATATTCTTCTTGTTATCCTTAAGGATGACAAAAATTTAGTAACGAGCAAGTTGGAATCCTATGGAGACACCTATGCGAAAATTAAAAATGAGCTGATATCCATACAGAAGGAAAAAGGGGGCGATGCGGTTACAGATGAACCGAAAGCTGAGCTCCCGGGAGACACAGAGGATGAACCCGGACAGGGCAAGTCCTCATTTGGCGGAGGTGTAAAAAAGGTTTCTGATCCGAAATCCAAAACACCTGTACTTGACAATTTTGGACGTGATCTTACGCGTTTTGCTGAAGAAGGCAGATTGGACCCTATTGTCGGAAGAGAAAAAGAACTTGAGCGTATAGCCCAGGTGCTTAGCCGCCGCAAAAAAATCTGCCATTGCCGAAGGTCTGGCCCTCCGTATTGTGGACCGGAAAGTTTCCCGTGCGCTGTTCAATAAGCGAATCGTCACCCTTGACCTCGCTTCGATCGTGGCCGGGACAAAATACAGGGGGCAGTTTGAAGAGCGGATGAAAGCCGTGCTTAACGAACTGGAGAAAAATCCGAACATTATCCTTTTTATCGATGAGATCCATACTATCGTTGGTGCCGGGAATGCCAGTGGCTCACTTGATGCGTCTAATATGTTCAAACCCGCACTTGCCCGGGGCGAATTGCAATGTATCGGGGCAACGACCCTGGATGAATACCGGCAGTATATTGAAAAGGACGGAGCCCTTGAAAGACGTTTCCAGAAGGTTCTTGTTGATCCTACCTCTCCCGAAGAAACGCAGGATATCCTCAACAATATCAAAGAAAAATATGAGGATCATCACCTCGTGAAATATACCAGCGAAGCCATCCATGCCTGTGTTCAACTGACCCACCGTTATATCAGCGACAGGTATCTGCCGGATAAGGCAATTGATGCGCTGGATGAAGCCGGAGCTCGCGTACATATCAGTAACATCCATGTTCCTGATGAGATCATTAACCTGGAAAATTCCATTGAGGAAATCAAGGAAAAGAAAACGCAGGCCATCAAAGGTCAGAAATTTGAAGAAGCTGCCCAGTTCAGGGATATTGAGAGACGATATACCGAAGAACTGGCACGTGCCAAGAAAAGGTGGGAAGAAGATTCGAAGATACATCGCGAAACGGTTACAGATGAAAATGTGGCGGAAGTGGTGGCCATGATGACAGGTATTCCAGTCACCAATATAGCGCAAAGCGAAAGCCAGCGGCTGATCAATATGGAGAATGAACTGCAGAAAGATGTTATTGGTCAGGACGAACCGATAAAGAAAGTGGTAAAGGCCATAAGACGTAACCGTGCGGGATTGAAAGATCCGAGCAAGCCCATTGGTTCATTTATTTTTCTCGGGCCAACTGGCGTTGGAAAAACCTATCTGGCTAAAATGCTGGCCAAATATCTGTTCGATTCAGAGGATGCCCTGGTACGTGTAGACATGAGCGAATACATGGAAAAATTTGCTGTTTCCAGGCTTGTCGGTGCCCCTCCCGGATATGTCGGATACGAAGAAGGTGGGCAATTGACAGAGAAAGTAAGGCGCAAACCCTATTCTATTGTATTACTCGATGAGATTGAGAAAGCTCATCCCGATGTGTTCCATATTCTGCTGCAGGTACTGGATGACGGACAGCTGACAGACGGTTTGGGCAGGAAAGTTGATTTCAAGAATACCATAGTCATTATGACATCCAACATCGGTTCAAGACAGTTGAAGGATTTCGGACAGGGTGTCGGTTTCAGCACACAGGCTAAAAAGCAAAGCAAATCAACGCACACTCAGGGTGTGATAGAAAACGCGCTGAAGCGGGCATTTGCCCCTGAATTTCTGAACAGAATAGATGATGTGGTCATCTTCGATTCACTGGAACGTGAGAATATTCATAAGATCATTGATATCGAGCTGAAACATCTTTATGACCGGGTCAAGGAAATGGGATATACCATGAAAGTATCCGCCAAAGCCAAGGATCATATCATTGACAAAGGCTGGGATGAACAGTTTGGTGCCCGGCCACTGAAAAGGGCCATCCAGAAATATATTGAGGATGAACTTGCCGAGGAGATCATCAAGACCTCCTTAAAAGAAGGTGATGTTATCAGTGTCGGATATGATGCCAAAAAGGAAGAGATAAAATTCACTATAAAGCATGCGTCAAAATAAGCATGATAATTAAGCCACAGCCCGACACTGTGGCTTTTTTTACGCACCAGTTTCCCGCTGCTGTTTTCAATTAAGTGTAATAAACAATAGCAGTGCTGTAGAGGATTTTACCGCCTGTTACTTTTTTTATCTTTGCGCATCATTAATTTTAATCGTCTGAGAATATGGAAACAAAGGCCGCAATCAAAGGTGGAGAGTTTTTGATCAAGAATGTAAGCTATGAGGATGTTTTTATCCCTGAGGAATTTGATGAAGAACAACTGATGATCGCTGAAACCTGTACCGACTTCATTGAAACCGAAGTCGCACCGAATTTTAATGCACTCGATAATCACGAAGAAGGGTTATTACCTTCATTGCTGAAGAAATCCGGAGAACTTGGCATGCTTGGTATATCCATCCCTGAGGAGTTGGAGGGGTTTGGCCAGTCTTTTCTTACCTCCATGCGTGCCAATGAAGCGGTAGGTTCTGCCTATTCTTTTTCTGTAGCTTTTATGGCGCACACCGGAATCGGTACCCTGCCCCTACTCTACTATGGGAATGAAGAACAACTGCAAAAATATATTCCATCACTTGCATCAGGTGAGATGCTCGCCGCCTACTGTCTCACTGAGCCGGGCGCCGGGTCGGATGCAAACGCCGGTAAGACCAAAGCGGTTTTGACGGAGGATGGAAAACATTATATCCTGAACGGGCAGAAAATGTGGATTACCAATGGTGGTTTTGCCGATCTGCTAACTGTTTTTGCCAAGATCGATAATGACAGGGTATTGAGTGCATTTCTTGTGGAATCTCACTGGGATGGGATTACGATGAATCCTGAAGAGCACAAAATGGGTATCAGGGGGTCATCCACCCGGCAGATATTTTTTAATGATGTAAAAGTCCCGGTTGAAAACCTGCTTGGACGCCGTGGAGAAGGTTTCCGGATTGCCCTGAATATCCTGCATATCGGGAGGATCAAACTTGGTGCTACCGTGATTGGTGGTATGCGAAGGGCAATTAACTATTCAGTCAATTATGCAAATGAACGGAAGCAATTTGGTTCATTGATTTCGGAATTTGGTGCGATAAAGCATAAGATGGGTGAACAGGTGGTAAAGATGTTCGCTACGGAATCAGCCGTTTACAGGGCTAGTAAGGATGTTGAGGATACGATCGAAAGCCTGAAAGAACAAGGAACCGCTTATGGAGCAGCAAATATCGAGGGGGTTGCAGAATATGAACCAGAATGTGCATTGTTAAAAGTATATGGCTCTGAATCACTCGATTATATTGTTGATGAGATGGTGCAGATCTACGGTGGAATGGGATTTTCTTCTGAAGCGCCTGCCGACCGGTCCTACAGGGACTCCAGGATCAACAGGATCTTTGAGGGGACGAACGAAATCAACCGGCTGATCACGGTAGATGCGATCATGAAGAAAGGAATGAAACACAAGATCAGTCTTTATGAAGCAGCCAGGGAATTACTTGAAAAACCAGATTCCCTTCAGCCACTTGATGAAACAGAAACAGATTATTATTCGCTCAAGCATGCCTTTGTCAATAATCTGAAAAAAGCTATCCTCGTGCTGATACCCGCTGTTTCGGATAAATTCGGACGCAAACTGATGTTCGAAGAAGAAATTCTGATGAACATCTCTGACATGATCATGAATGTGTATGTACTGGAATCAACATTACTCAGGATCGAAAAGCTGGATAAAAAAGGATTGAAAAGCAATGTTGACATTTATAGAGACATCCTGAATGTGCTTACGCATAATATGGGCCAGCGAATTACCGATTCAGGTCTTGATGCCATTGGCTCCTTTGCGGAGGGTAATGATCTTAAAGAACTCACGGACACTTTATACAAACTGACAAGAATAGCTCCCATAAACGTAAAAGAATCCCGCAGGCGGATAGCCGACAAACTTATTGATGAAGGTACTTATCGCTTTTAAGATGAAATGATAACTGAGGAAGGGTTGGTTTTTTCAACCCATTATTTTGGTAAAATTTCATTTATCAATTTCGGGCAGGAATTCATCAAAAGAAAAACAGGCAGCAGATATCGATATCTGCTGCCTGTTTTTTATTGACTGGCAGAATAATTCCTGCCAATCAATGAATACTTCTTAGCGTACTATGAACCGGGCAAAATATTGTTTACCGTCAACTCCATTGGCACGCAGGGTATACATTCCCGTAGGGAAGTCTGCTACACGGATAGCATTACCTACTTGATCTGTCTGGTAAACCAACTGACCCTGAACAGAGTAAATACTTACATCGGCAAGGTTCCTTGCATTCTCCAGATAGAGCACATCGGTAGCGGGATTGGGATAAACCTGGGTTTCAACCAACGGGTTCTCAAAGATGCTGGACGGATTGTACCTGACCAGGATAAAACGCCAGTAGGCACCACCACCGATTTCGATATTGATCGTCATGGTATCGCCATCTGCTGACATGGTCACAGGATAGGTAATTGACTCAGGCGCATCAGCCGGATCGGATAATTCGCCACCATTGTAAACCTTGGGAAGTCCGATAAAGGCGCCTACACCATTAAGGGTAAGGTCTCCGGTTTCATCATCATAGGTCCAGGTAGCGGGATTTGAACCATCGTGTGGAGCAACGGGCGCTCCGCAGGCTTGTGAGCCATCATTCTGCCATCCTTCAAGCCAGGTTTCGTCACCCATGTCATTATTGAATGATCCATCTTCGTTGATCATGTACTTGTCGTCGAAATAACAGGCCCTGGTCGCAACATCAGCTTCGCTGTTGGACCACCAGGAAATATCACCCATTTCAGGTCCGACGCCCAATGCTGCAGCCATAGGCGCCATGATCCATTCGCCGGAAACAGCGCTGGGAGATCCACCACCTTCTTTCAGGTAAACAAAATGCCAGTAGGCGCCGTCCTGAATTTCGATATTCACTTTCATGGTGTCTCCTGAAAAGGAAACATTATAGATAATCTCACTCACGGCGTCAGCGGGATCACTCAATTCACCTCCATTATATACCTTGGGGAGGCCGATATGCGATCCTAAACCGGTAATTGTGAGGGTTCCCTCACCTGCATCATATGCCCATGAACCGGGTTGTGATCCGTCATGAGGTGCTACAGGAGTACCGCAGGCTTCTGAGCCATCATTCTGCCAGCCTTCAAGCCAGGTTTCATCGCCCATCACATTCCTGAAGGTACCGTCAGTTTCAAAAACAACCTGGTCATCCCAGAGGCATGCCCTGACAGACAGATCAGCTTCGGTGTTGAACCACCAGGAAATGTCACCCAACCCCGGACCTACGCCAAGAGCGGCTGCCTGAGGTGAGAGCTTCCATGTACCCTCCACCTGCCCAAAGGCAATAGTGAAAGGTATAAGCAATAATAAAGTGTAAAGTTTTCTCATAATTTAAAATTTATTTATTGATAGTTACTAATTTTTCAAACGTGTTTCAAAGATAAGAAAATTTGAATTAAAAATCCATCAATTACATATTTAGAAATATCTTAACTTGTTTAAAATAAGATTTTTATAAAATAAAACTAAAATTACAAACTTTTATAAGACCATCGTAGTTCAACCTGTGAAAATCGGTTAATTCAATTTTATTTTAATCTCGTTCAAACTTTTTGTGCAAAGCCGGCTCAATTCGTCGAAGTTCACTTCTGCGGCGCCAGGACTTATCAGGTCGAATTGCGGGGTTTTATCATTTATCCTTATAGCCTTAATTGTATAAGCCGGGGAAGGATTATTATCTTCAATCCAGTATTCCACATGCAACCTCATGCCACGGAATGAACATGAAATACCGGCATTGCCGTGATCATCAAACATGTTTTCAGGCAATTGTGGTTCGATTAATAAGTTTCCAAAATTTCCACGGATACCAAAAAGTTGCGTTGTAATTGTAAGGATCAACCAGGATGAGGAACCTGTCAGGTAAGCATAGGCACCCCGGTCTCCCGGTTCAAAATAGGATGGTACGCCCGGAAATATCCTGGACGTACCTGAATCAGCGCAAAGCCGGTAGACCTGGCTGATGACGTCGAACGCCAACTGGCTGAATCCCTGGCTGAACAGGCCATAGGACAGCATTATATTTTGTTGCATCCATTTACTGCCATGTTCCTTGTATCCATAGACAAAACCCGTTAGCCTGCCGATATTCAGGTCAATTTCCCTGAAGGGCCGGCACAGCCGGTATCCCAAACCGTTCTCATCACGAAGCACATTTTCTGCTGCCCGCATGATGGCTGCTGTCTGGCTTTCAGTAGACACTTTGTGCATGATGGTCATCACCTGGGTGGTGAGGTCCATCTGGATCTCTTTGTCATTTATCCCATCTATCGCCTGCCCCAGGTTATCATAATGACCGTTGAAGAATCCTTCTCCTTTTTCCACGGTTATCCATTCCTGATCTCTCAGTAAAGAGGAAATATGATCTGATTTTTCCCTGAGATCCGCGATCAGGTCATCCATTTTCACTGGAATCTTCTTGCCGGAAACCTGTTTGCGTACTTTTTCAAAATAGCTGTTTAACCGGTCCTGCTTTGCCTTTGGGTCATCGTAATCGACAATTGTCTTTTCCGGAAGCCTGTCGAGCAATAGGGTAACCTCTTCCAGCAATTCGACTTTTTCAATGCCCATCCTTTTCAGATGCGACAGCAGTAGGGCAAGCCTGGAAAGATTCCGGCCATAAAAAGCGTAAAACCCAACTGACTCTCCCCTATCGCGGGCCATATCATAGGTATCGTTCCAGTCAGCACCTTCCAGGAGCAGAATATTATGTTCGCCTACATGAAAGAATGCCGAAAGCTGCTGAATGAGAATGTGTTCGAAAAGATTTCCTTTATAAAGCTTTTCATTTTCGTCTCGTTGCCAGTTTCCGGAATGATGATCCCATTGCATATCAATAACCTTGCTGCGGCTGGTAAACTGATCTTTCCAATACGGTAAGGGTTCAAATAGAATCTGATGATCATTTGTCTGCTGCAGGTAAAAATCAATCACGAAGGCCGGCCAGGCTCCATGGTCGCACCATGACCTGGGCACATTATTCCTGTCAGCAATGAATTCGCCCGGTTTCGTTCCGATGATCGTGGCATTGGAACCATCGATACGAACGCCTTTAAAGCTGTTCAATATCTCATCCCTTGCGCTTTCAGGATCTACCAGGAAGATGGAAAGTAAGTCCTGCCAGAGATCACGCCAACCCCTGCCGCCCCGGCCATAACCAAAATCAGGCAGGTAGGAGTTGCCGAATACTTGTCGTGATTTGATCTGGTAGATCACCCAACTGGACCATTTGTCGAAAGTAGGGTCACCACTTTGAATGTTGATGGAATGGATGTACTCGTCCCACCACTTTTCCGTTTTTTTCAATGACTCCGCCAGGCGGTCGTATTGTCCATATTTTTCGATCCATGTTTCGATATCCCCGGGATTTTCAGATATACCATGAATGATGATGTACCGGATGGTCTCTCCGCCTCGCAGGGTAACAGGAGCAAATCGAAAAGCGCCGATTGCTTCCTTACCGTCCACTTCGCCCTCCTTGTAATCCGGAGGATCAAGTTTTTTGAATACGGCTTCAGGATTATCAAGCGTTCCTCCTTCGCCGATAAAATCCTTCATGGTGATCCATGTTTTCTCCGGTGCATTGCCGTTCCCATCAGCTGCGGCAATGAAGTAGTTCATTTCATTGGGGGCATGGCCGTGCTCGTCGTGTACAATATTCGGTTTGACGCGCACGCCTTGAGGAATGGTGAAATTCCTTTGAAACATGGTGGTAACTTGTCTGTGATCACGGAAGTTATCCGCATGCCGCCCAAAAATGGGTAAAGCATAGGTGAAATCCAGATCGACAGCTTCAGTATTGCGGTTTTGAATCTCAACCAGCATGAGTTCCACATGATCTTTCCCGGAAGGAATGAACACAGTAGATTCCGCGGATATCCTCATTTCATCATTCTGCCTGAATACCTGAAACAGGCCGGGATGAGCCCTGACCGTTGATTTTTCCGGATTACTCCATTTGTTGGCTTTTTGCCAGGCACTCATGCCTGTAATTGACCAGGGTTGTTTTCCTTTAATGCTTACCCATCCGTTACGACTGGAAACAGTGCGGTGAATCTCTTCCGTGACGGTGGGTGTTGTCAGGTAATGACCGAAATCTTTACAGATATATCCTTTCAGTTCTGGTGATACCCATGATTTCATCCCCCCTTCGTTCATCAGGGGGAAATACAGCCTGGAGGTATGGTCTGCCTGAGGTGCCTCAAATGAAATATCCGTTCCTGATGAAAAATGCCACAAAGGTTTGTTACCGGTTTTGCCTGAATCCTCTCCGGACCTTTTTTTAGCTGTCATTGGACTGATTTTTATTTTACCATAAAAGGAATGTTCGCAGTAGCTGAACTGCCTTTTCCATCGCTGGCGTAGACAAATAACCTGTATTCACCTGATGCAGGTGCCTCAAAAGTAACTTCACTATCTACTTCACCGCCCTCAATGACGAGAATGGTATTGGGCTTTTGCTCAAAATCACCGCCGTCACTTTGCTGATCACGGGGTACTTCCTTCATGATCGTCCATTTGTATTGAAGGGGATCGCCATCAGGTTCTTCAACCGTTGTTGAGGCCATGTATTTATTTCCTGCTTTCAGATACACATTATCATAAGCGGTTTTATCATCCAGGGTCATTGAAATCATTTTCGGTGCCCTGTTCTCCGGCCATTTTCCTGTCCAGACATACTGCATGACATCGACAGCTTCTGTCTTATCTCCGTTCTCAAGGAAAACGCCATACCAGGTAGGTGTTCTTTCCTGTTTCTGTCCCCAAAGGAATACAAACGATCCAATACAATGATCCGGATCGGAGGCAATCACCTTAAGATATCTTTCATGGTAAGCCTCTGCTTTTTCGTGGCTGTTCTGTTCTATCGGGCGTTCCCATTCGGTCCTGGCAACCTCCCAGTGTCCCGTTGCCCCCCACTCGGAAACAATATACGGGCCCTTGTAATTGCTCTCTTTAATGTATTTGGGTAGGTTAACTATGTCGCCATAGAGTTGGAAAGAGATAAAATCCAGGTCCGGACATTTCTCGGCTATCAGGCTTATTTCCTTTTTGCCCGCGCCGGCCAGCATGGTGGTCGTGGGATGGTTGGGGTCCACCTCATGGATCATGGCGGCGATATCATTCACTGCATCCCAGACTTTATCATTTTCATAGTGAAGGTTCAATTCATTCCCAATTCCCCACATCATCAGCGCGGGATGATCTTTCAACTCCATTACGTCTTTTTTGATCTGATCAAACTGCTGTTGTACCGCTTCCTGGTCATTGTAATCAAAACCATGCCGTTCACGTCCGACTTCTATACCCATGCAAACCAGCAATCCATATTTACGGGCTTCATCTAGCACTTCACGACCTGTTTGTTGTCCGTTGTCTACCCGCCAGGTCCTGAATGCATTTCCACCATGTTTGGCAAGGCTCTCCATATTGCCGAATTCAAGTCCGGCACCTTTAATGTAGAAGGGTTTGCCGTCGCAGTACACCTGATATTTTCCATTTTCCTGCTTCAGCTCGACTTTTATCGGCTGTTCTTTCTCTCCTTCTTCCCTTTTTTTCCCATTTGTGCAGGAAGAAAGGATGAAGAGGGAGGTCATGATCAAAAGTAAAACTTGTTGTTTGTTCATGGTTTTCATTTCTAAGACCGTTTATTCTTTTATTAATCTTTTTTCGAGTTCTTCCAGTGATACACCTTTTGTTTCCGGGACTTTCCAAAGGATAAACAGGAGCCCCAGGGCCGCAAAGAGACCATATAGGAAAAATGTGAATGAGGTTCCCAGCGTTGCCAGTTCCCAGGGGAAGACCAGTTGAACAAGGAAGCTGATGATAGAGTTTAGGGTTCCGACGAAGGAAACAGCTACCGCCCTAAGCCTGTTGGGAAATAATTCAGAGAAGAGCACCCACATGACCGGCCCGATGGAGATGGCAAAGGAAGCAACGAATGCCAAAATAGCGACCAAAATAAGCGTAGAATTCAGTGTAATGGAATTCCTAATCATTTCGGATTCATATTTCGTTGCCATTGAACTCCCCAGGGTTATGTCAAGCGCCTCTTTAAATTCGAGGTCGCTGTTGAACTGGACACCCATGAGCGGTTCAAGTTGATCTTTATTTATTTCTGCCGGAAGTTCATGAAGAGAGTCCCCGGTCAGGGTATAGGTGGCTGCACTGAATCCATAGGCCAGCACAAACATCGAGATGGCAATACCGGTAACCCCGATAATCAGCAAGGCTTTCCTTCCGATCTTATCGATCAGGCCAATGGCTACGACTGTAAATATCAGATTGGCCAGGCCGACATAGATGGCCTGTGAAAAGGAAGCATCCGTGCCGATGCCCGATTGTTCGAAGATCATGGGCGCGTAAAAGAAGACTGAATTGATCCCTGTAATCTGCTGCAGGATGGCGAGCAGAATACCGATGACAAGCACGGTTCGCAGGGCAGGCTTAAAGATCTCTACCAGCTTTACTTTTTCCTTTTTGGCGTCCGCCTTAATACTTTCCCTGACTGCTTTCAGGTCCTTTTCAGCGTTGACCTGACCGACCGCCTTTGACATCGTTATCATCGCCTCCTTTTCCTCGCCTTTCATCATGAGCCACCTGGGACTGCGGGGCACGAAAAAAAGTGCAGAAAAGTAGAGTATCGCAGGCAGGGTCTCAAGTCCCAGCATCCAGCGCCAGTTATATTGCTCAAATCCAAGTGATCTGGCCCATGACAGGTCTGACTGCCCAAGCTTAAGTACCATATAATTGGTAAAAAAAGCAACCGAGATACCCAGTACGATATTCAGCTGATTGAAGGAAACCATTCTCCCCCTAAGATTTGGCGGGGCGATCTCTGCAATATACATGGGTGCAATGATCAGAGAGGCACCTACGCCAAAGCCACCAATCATTCTGGCAATGACAAGCCAGATGAAGGAAGGGGCAAGTGCGGATCCGACAGCTGAGATTGCATAAAGGCTGGCAGCAACGGAGAGCATTCGTTTTCTGCCATATTTGTCGCTCAGCGGACCGGCCAGCAACATGGCGAGGGTAGCTGTAAGCGTTAAGGAACTTACGGCCCAACCCAATTCAATTTTTGTCAGGTCGAATTCAGGCTCTATGAATTTGACCACCCCCGAGATCACTGATGCATCGAAACCCATCAGGAAACCTCCCAGGGCGACGATCAGGGAGACCAGGACAATGTACCCGCTTTTTTTATTCATATATTACTGTTGATCTTTGGATTAGCAAAACATAAGATGAAGAATTCACGATGAAAACCCATCGCGGGTTCATTGATCATCCAGAACTATTCTTCCGTTTCCTGGTAGACCCTCACATAATCAATCTCCAGCGAGGTTGGGAAGATGGAATTATCAATTCCCTGAGCCCCACCCCAGGTGCCTCCCACAGCAACATTAAGTATAAAGAAAGTTTCCTGGTCGAAAGGCCAGTTCTGATCATTCTTAACCGGTGGTGCATAAGTATGAATCACATTATCAGGGTCATCCACATAATAGACCATCTTCTTTTCTGTCCAGATCACACCATAGTTGTGAAACTCTTCCTCGCAGGTAACGACTGTCATACTGCTCCCGCTTCCATTTACACCATAACCTGACGGTGTATGCACTGTGGAATGTACAACATTGGGTTGATAACCAACATATTCCATGATATCCATCTCGCCACAGGCAGGCCAGCTCACATCATCAATATTGGCTCCCAGCATCCAGATGGCCGGCCATATCCCCCTTCCGGAAGGAAGTTTTGCACGGATCTCCATCCATCCATAACGAAATTCATGCTTGTCTTTGGTTACCATCCGCGAAGAGGTATAGGATCCAACT
>JARRQC010000034.1:0-16700 GCA_037382165.1 bacterium
CGGAGGCAAATCATTGATACTGACAACAACCAATGGCACACTGGCGGTTAAGAACTGTCTCGGAGCTAACTCGCTTCTCATGGGTGCTTTTTTAAACCTGGATGCCGTTGTCAATAAACTGCTCAGATTTACGGAAGTGGTCCTTGTTTGCGCAGGAACGGAAAACAACTATTCCATGGATGATGGCCTTTGTGCAGCCTGGATAATTCACCGTCTGAAACTCAGGGTAAAAACAGAACTTGACGACCTGGGTCATCATCTTCTCGAGGGACTGAACCCGGCACAGCATCTAACTTCGGCCCTGAAGGATTGTCATCATTTGAATTATCTTGTCAGTAAAGGATATGCCAGGGATGTCGATTATTGTTTACAAGTGGATATCCATAGGGTGGTACCTGTTTATGATGATGGCCGAATCATCGCATCATGAGCCTGTGCTTAAGAAATCGTAAAGTCTTTTCATAATCTGTGTTAAAAACCGATTTATTCAGGTATAACCCGGCAGAGTTGAAGATAGGATTTGGTAGTGTATTATTATCTTTGCCGAAATTTTTAAATATGGAAAAGCAGGTGTCCCTGCAAAACGGGAATATCCATTACAGGAGTAAAGGTTTAGGAAGTGCCGTTGTCCTCTTGCATGGCTTCATGGAAAATCATACCATCTGGGATGATTTTTCAGATGTCCTGTCGCGGAATTATTTAGTTATTGGCATTGATCTTCCCGGACACGGAAAAAGTGATCTCTTCGGAGAGATTCACTCCATGGATTTCATGGCGGAAGCGGTCGGTGCAGTACTCGATCAGGAAAAGGTGAAAAGGTGTATCATGGTTGGTCATTCGATGGGAGGATATGTAACCCTTGCGTTTGCCAGGAAATACGCGGAAAGATTAAATGGTATTGTGCTTTTCCATTCACAGGCTGCCGCCGATGATGAACAGGGTAAGATCAATCGAAACAGGACCATTGATATCGTAAAAGGAGATCATGGCTCATTTATCCATGCATTTGTGCCCACCCTTTTCTGTGAAGACACTGTAAAGGAATTCAGCAGGGAGATAGAAATGCTCACTGCCCAGTCTGTGAAAATGCCCGTGCAGGGAATTACTGCCGCCTTAGCCGGCATGAGAGACAGGCAGGATTCAAGGGAGCTGCTTGCAAAGCTGAATGTGCCGGTATTATTCATCATAGGGAAAAAGGATGAGAAGATTCCTTTGGAAAAGATCATGGATCAGCTGCCTTTACCGGCGAACAGTGAGGCGTTGATCATCGATAATATCGGACATATGGGTTTTTTGGAATCCCGTGACCTGACGTTGAAGGCATTGGAACATTTTGTTGAAAGAAATAGTGTAGAGGAGGATTGAAATGACGAAGAAGAAAAATGCGTTGTACCGGCCAGTATTTTCCTTTTCAATGAACAGTCCAATCCGAAAGCGGTGGACAAGAATAAAAACCCCTACGAGGAGAATACGCCGGAATTTTACGACTGGCAAGCCACACAGTCCCTTGAACCGCTGGCGAAAGATATGATGCAGACACCCAGTCCTTATCGGTTCATCAAGGGGGGTATTGACAAGGTTGAATCCTATTGCTGGCAGGCGCTTGACATGGACACGACCTTTACGAGCGCCTGGGAAAAGCTCGGCTATATCTATGCTTTTATGCATGGCAAACAATCCTTGCTGGTTCTCAAGAGTTATGAAGACAGGGGTTTGGAAGAAGAGTCATTCCAGCAGAAAGCAGTGGTGGCAGAGAACTTTATCAAGGCAAATCTCTACTACGATAAGGCCCTGGAATTCGGTAGCAAGGATTCTGCTGGAGTTTATTATGCCAAAGCGGGTGCCGCCCGGCTACAGAAACATTATGAGCATGAGGCGCTGTACCTTCAAAAGGCACTCAAAATGGAACCGGAAAGGAAGAAATATGAAATGGAGCTTATAGAAGCCTATCTCTATTCAGGACGTTACAACCAGGCCCTGGCACAGAATGAGCAGTTTCATAAGAAATACCCTGATCACGAATTCTATTACCGCACGCTGGGTGGCTATTATTATTATTTAGGGGAAAAGGAAGCAGGCCTGTTTTACTACGAAGAAGCCGCCGAACGCGGTTCTAAACCGGAGGTGAGTATGCTGCTCCACAAGCATTACCAGACGCTGGGGGATACGGCCAAGGAGGCGTATTACCTTCAAAAGGTCTATGACGCCCAGAACAATTACCAACCGCCACAATAATAAGGATCAGGGAAGGTATGAGACGATCCGCTCAAGCATGTCTTCAATTAGTTTTTTCATGCTTGTCCTGTAGTCGCTGCTGAAACTCCCTGTCTTCCGGTTGGCAATGATATCACAGACCGTGATGGCCTGATGGCCAAGTAAAGCAGAAAGTGCATAAAGTGCTGAGGTTTCCATTTCGAAATTGGTCACACGATAGCCATCGTACCGAAATTGGCGTGCTTTTTCAAGGATATGCTCATCGCCAATCTTTAGCCGTATTTGCCTTCCCTGCGGTGCGTAGAAACCAGGGGCAGTAAGTGTAATTCCCCTCAGGTATATCTTCCTGTACCCCTCCTGAGGTTCCTATTCTGATAAGGTTCAGGGATGTCAGGTCCTTTTTGACAATGCGGGTTTTCAAATCGATATTAAATAGTGCGTCCAGTTCGGTAACGACAATCTCAATATTGTCGGTTCCCATCCCGGTGGAAATGACGGAAATCCGTTTCTTACCCAGTTGACCGGTATACGTTTTGATCTCCCGGTTGGTCCCTTCATATTCTATGCGGTCGAAGTATTTAGAGATCAAAGTAGCCCTGCCCGGATCGCCTACAAGAAGGATGGTTTCGGCGGCTTCACCCGGCGCCAGGTCAATATGGTAAAGTCGGCCCTGAGTGTTTAACAGAATATCCGGGACTATCATAAATTGAATATTTTTGTAAAAATAACTAAACCCCCCAATAATATGAACCCATCAGGCAGAACCGTCCTGTTACCAGTCGACCTCGATGATAAAACACTATTCCGACTCGAACGCTCCTACGAGAACCTGAAATTCCTTGCTGATCGCATTATCGTACTTTATGTACTTGAAAACCTCGGCCACCTGTCATCCGACAGGGACCGCAAAGACCTGATTGCCAAAAAAGACGCCCTTTTAAGTGATCTTGCCGATGACATCAGGAGTAAAACAGGCGCTGAGGTCAGACCTGTTCTGCAAAAAGGCAAGGCATCGGAAGAAATACTGAATGCCGCCGAAAGCTATAATGCGGATCTCATTGCCATGAGTACGCACACCCACCCGGAAGATGATCATACGGAGAAACATACGTTAGGAGCGACCACAAACCGGGTGGTGCGTGAATCAAAAGTGCCTGTCTTTACCTTTAACAGCAATGTCCGTTTAAAACACATACGGAAGATTGTCCTTCCATTGGATCTGACGGTGGAAACACGGCAAAAAGTTACCTATGCCATCGATATGGCCATGCTGTTCAAAGCCAGTATCCATGTTGTTTCGGTTTTATGGTCCACCCATATCGAAGATATCAGGGCAGAACTGCAGCAGCAGATGGACCAGGTGAAGAATTTTATCCTGGAAGATGGTATAGAATGTTCGACAAAGCTCATCGAAACGGAAGGCAACACCAAAGCCCTTGCCACCTCTGTCCTGAAATATGCGGATGAGATTGATGCCGATTTGATCATGATCATGACACAGCAGGAAACCAAACTCGTGGAGTTTTTTCTCGGTTCCTCCGCTCAGACCATTATCCGGTTATCGAACATTCCCGTGATGTCTATCATTCCTAAAGACCTGGGAGTTTAGTCTTCTTACAAATTCAACAAATATGAAAGCCGAACTGATAAGTATTGGTGACGAACTGCTCATCGGGCAGGTGGTGAATACCAATGCCTCCTGGATGGCTGTTGAATTGAATAAAGTGGGTATCAGGGTGGTCAGGATTACTGCCAGGGCTGACATTATCCTGATGACCGGCGGTCTGGGACCAACACGGGATGATATTACAAAGCATACCCTTGCCGGTTATTTCGGATCCCGGCTTGTTTTTCATGAGCCATCCTATCAACAGGTGGAGAAATTATTCAAGGCACGGAATTATACCATTTCGGATGTAAACCGTAAGCAGGCTGAAATACCGGATAACTGCAAGCCCTTGCTGAATGTACATGGTACGGCACCGGGAATGTGGTTTGAGAAAAACGATAAGGTCTATGTTTCCATGCCCGGGGTACCCTATGAAATGAAAGCCCTGATGACAGATCATATCCTGCCCCGGCTGGAGAAAAGATTTCATCTTGAAAATTTCATTCACAAGACCATCATGACATTCGGTATGGGTGAATCGCGGCTGGCTGAAAAGATAGAGGATATAGAGAATGCCCTTCCGAAGCACATCAAACTGGCGTATTTGCCGCAACCGGGTATTGTCAGGATCAGGTTGTCTGCTGCCGGATCTGAGAAGGCCCGAATCATGGAACAGCTTGAAAGTATCGCTGATCAAATCGAGCAAAAGGTTCCCGGGCTGGTATTTGGCTACGATGATATCACCATGGAGGAAACCGTTGGTAAATCGCTTCTCTGGAATAAGGCTACGTTGTCGACTGCCGAAAGCTGTACGGGTGGATATCTTGCGCATCTTGTAACAAGTATCCCCGGAAGCTCTGCCTATTTCAAAGGATCGGTGATCGCATATGCTAATGAGGTCAAGGTCAGCGAACTGGGTGTGAGTGAACAATCCCTGGATGATTTGGGTGCGGTAAGCAAGGATGTAGTTGAACAGATGGCTGTAGGGGGAAGGTTGCGCATGAAATCAGACTATTGCCTGGCTACTTCAGGGATTGCCGGACCGGACGGGGGAACTGCTGATAAACCTGTCGGGACGGTTTGGATCGCCATTGCCGGTCCTGATGGGGTTAATTCCAAATTGCTTCACCTGGGAGAGCACCGTGGAAGAAACATACGGATGTCTGCCCTCTGGGCCCTGAATCTGCTTCGAAAGGAGCTTCTTGACGAAAAATAGATGATTCGGACAGATCGCCGGATTTAGAATTCCGCACTTTGTGTCTTGTTAACTGGGCGATAAGGTTGGTTTTGATGATCTCCGGATCAGTAACGGACTGGCCGGTTACATTCTGATAAACAGGGCATATGCCTTTGCTGAATCGTGTGCCATTGATCGCTTCTGCAAGTTCAACCCTGGCCGGTTCCATCAGTGGAGAATGAAAAGCGCCGCCCACTTTCAGAACAAGCGCTCTTTTTGCACCCGCTTCGGTACATTTTTGAACAGCCGCCTCTACGCCGGAAATGGTCCCTGAAATGACAAGCTGACCCGGACTGTTGTAATTGGCCGGAACCACAATATCCTTAATGGAGTAGCAGATGTTTTCTACTACTTCGTCATCCAGCCCGATGATGGCAGCCATGGTCGAAGGTTCAACCTCACAGGCTTTCTGCATGGCGGACGCACGTTTGGCTACCAGCTTCAGGCCGTCTTCAAAAGACAATGTTTTGTTGGCAACAAGTGCGGAAAATTCACCCAGTGAATGTCCGGCAACCATATCGGGCTTAAAATCTTCACCCAGGACTTTGGCAAGGATCACGGAATGAAGGAAAATAGCTGGTTGTGTAACATTGGTTTGTTTCAGGTCCTCTTCCGCGCCATCAAACATCACCTGTGTGATTTTAAATTTCTGGATGCTATTTGCCTTATTGAACATCTCCTTTGCCTTGGGAGATGAATCATAAAGGTCTTTGCCCATACCGATAAACTGAGCCCCCTGACCCGGAAAAACATAAGCGTGCATAAAAAGCTTGTTTCTTGGTTATTGATTATCCCTATCGGCGATCACCGAAAAAGCGAAGCAAAAATAAGAATAAATTGATGAAGTCAAGGTACAAAGTCAATGCCCCCATGATGGTTAATTTCCTCGTCATCTCATCTTCTCCATAAGTGCCTGCACCGATGCGTTTCAGCTTCTGTACATCATAAGCGGTGAGGCCGGTGAAAACAAGTACCCCGATAAAGCTGATGATATAATCCATGGTACTGCTTTGCATGAATATATTGACCAGGCTTGCAATGATCAACCCGACAAGTCCCATCATCATAATGCTCCCAAATCTGGAAAGGTCAGTTTTCGTAGTGTAGCCTACCACTGCCATAAATCCAAACATGGCCGCAGTTATCACAAAGGTTTTGGCGATGGATGCACCTGTAAAGGCGAGGAAAACAAAACTCAGGCTGGCACCCATTAAGACAGAATAGAGTACGAAAATCATCAGCATGGCAGATGCCGACAAGCGCTGAAATCCAGCCGACATCCACAATACGAGTCCCAGTGGTGACAACATGATGATCCAGCCGGTGATCGACATACCTCCGGATTCCGGGTTGTACATCAAACTGATCAGGCTATCCGTCGTGGCGAACAGGTAAGCCGTAGCGGCGGTGATCCCCATGGCGAGAAACATCCACATAAAGACTCCGGAAAGGAATGTCTTGGCAACCTGTACGCTCTGTTGCTGTTCTCCGATATAGTTGAATGAACTGTTCTGGTTATCCATCTTTTTTCTTTTTTTAGTGTGAACAAATATTCGATTACGACAACTTCGAAGAAACCAGTGAAATAAATTCAGACCTGGTTTCAGCTCTTTCAAAGGCACCGGTAAAATCAGAAGTAGTGGTTACTGAATTCTGCTTCTGGATACCCCGCATGGCCATACAGAGGTGCTTGGCTTCGATCACCACGGCAACCCCGAGAGGGTCCAGCGTTTTTTGAATGGCTTCCTTGATTTGTGTGGTCAGCCTTTCCTGGACCTGTAACCGCCGGCTGTAAGCTTCCACTACCCTCGCAATTTTACTCAATCCGGTTATATACCCGTTTGGGATATAAGCTACATGCGCCTTGCCGATAAAAGGGATAAGATGATGTTCACAAAGTGAAAAAATCTCTATATCCTTTACGATAACCATCTCCCTGTACTCTTCCCTGAACTTGGCAGAAAGCAATATTTGTTCCGGATCATGGTCATATCCTTGTGTGAGGAATTGTATCGACTTGGCCACACGATGCGGGGTACGGTGCAAGCCCTCCCGCTCGGCATTTTCTCCTACCAGCTTTAGGATCTCCTTGTAGTGATATTCAAGCTTCTTGAGGTTTTCGGGTGCGTATTTTTCTATTTTCTCGTACCCCAGCAATTCTTTTTGTTTGAACATAGTCATTGAAATTTTGATAGTCAAGAATAATGCCATTCGGAATTTAATGACATCAGAGATGACCTAAATCATCCCCCAAAATATTCCACGTAATTATTTTCGGATTCCGTTACCTTAACACAGTGTAAATCAGCACCCAGCTCTTTTATATGAACCTCCAGTTCATTCCAGATACCTACTGCCAGATTTTCCGTTGAGGCAAGTTTGCCTTTCATGAAATTCACTTCCAGGTTAATATTTTTATGATCCAGTTGCTCAACAACTTTTTCACGGATCAGCCGGCTTAATTTTTTCAAGTTAACAAGAAAGCCCGTCTGTTTGTTTATGTCCCCTTTAACGGTAACAAATAACTCGTAATTGTGGCCATGCCATTTTGGATTGGAGCATTTGCCGAAGACCTCATAGTTTTGTTCATCAGTAAAGTCATCCCTGTAAAGCCTGTGAGCGGCATTGAATCGTTCACGACGGGTGATGTAGATCATGATCTAAAAATTATCGCACAAAGTTAGGTAATATTGGTATGATGAGTGATGAATGATGAACATGAGAACTGATACACCCAATATCCTCATTTCCCCATCCCCTCATTCCTTATTCCAGGCATTACTCGTCTGAAAATTCCCTCAACAACCGCCGGTAGGTCATGAAAACCTGTGCTCTTGATACAAATCCCAGGTATTTTCCCGCTTTGATCACCGGCAGGTTATAATCTTCCGATTCCTGGAATTTTTGTGCTACTGACTCCATCGATTCTTCGGGAGCAACGACGACCTCGGGCATATACATCAGATCCCTCACCCGGGTCTTATCCCAAAGTTCTGTATTGAAAATGATATTGCGGATATCATTGATAAAGATCAGGCCGTAAAAATTGTTCTCTTCATCCACCACCGGGAAGATATTCCGTTTCGAATGGGCGACTTCCTTTGTAAAATCACGCATGGTACCATTCACATTAACCGTCCTGAAATCTCTTTCGATCAACGTTTCTACCTTCATCATTTGCAGCACATTGCGGTCTTTATGGTGCGTCATCAGTTCTCCTCTTTCCGCCAGCCTTTTGGTATAGATTCCACGCGGTTCAAACAGTACAATCGTCAGGTAGGAGATGACCGTAGTAAAGATAAGGGGGGTAAATAATGCATAACTGCCGGTACTTTCTGCAATAAGGAAAATGCCGGTAAGAGGGGCATGCATGACTCCCGCCATAACTCCCGCCATACCGACCAGTGCCATATTCTTTTCAGGTACAGTGACATAGGGTATTTCATTGAGCAGTCTGGCGAAGAAAACCCCGGACACGCTGCCCATAAACAGTGAGGGAGCAAAAATTCCACCCACTCCGCCGCTGCCTCCCGTTAAAGCCATCGCAATGACCTTGAAAAGCAGGATAAGTGCCAGGGAAATGAGTAGGAATCCGGCAGAACCCAGTTCTCCGAAAAGGCTTTGATTGATCAACTCGTAGGACTTCTCATTGACGAGTCCGTATATGAACTCGTAACCCTCTCCGTATAGTGCAGGGAAAATATAAATGAGTAATCCCAGCAGAAGACCGCCCAAAATCCATCTGACCCATTTTTGACGGATGATCTTCATCCTGTTTTCCACCTGAAGTGTCATCCTGGTGAAATAAACGGATACCAGTCCCGTAAAAATGCCAAGCAGCATGTAATAAGGGATATGACGAATATAAAAGGGGTCGATGAGATCAAAGGAGAAAAGTACGCCACTGCCCATAAAGAAAAAGGCAATACTTGCTGCTACCGCGGCAGAAATCAAGAGCGGTATCAGGGTGACCATGGTCAGATCCAGCATCAGCACTTCAAGGGAGAAAACCACAGCTGCAATGGGTGCTTTGAATATTCCGGCAACGGCTCCCGTGGCACCCGCCCCGATGAGTATGTTGATGGTTTTTCGGTTGAGGTGGAATTTCCGCCCCAGGAACGAGCCGATGGAGCTTCCGGTTAGTACGATGGGTGCCTCAAGTCCCATGGAACCGCCAAATCCTATGGTCAAGGTGCTGCCGACCATAGAAGAATACATGTTGTGAGATTCCAGCCTTCCGTCTTTTTTTGAAATGGCATACAGGATCCGGGACACGCCATGGCTGATGTTGTCCCGAATAACGAATGTGGCAAAAAGCACAGTAAGCCCGATTCCTATCAGTGGAAGACCCAGGTAGAGATAGTTGCCCTCTCCAAAATCAAAACCGCTGGTAATCAATTCATTGGTATAATGAACAGTATTCTTCAATAATACAGCGGCCATGCCACTCAACACCCCGATAACAACAGACAGTATCAATACCAGCCGTCGTTGCCGTGTAGAGTTCAGTGTCAAACGCTGCCTGACCGGGTTCGATTCCATGGATCATAACTATTGGAGGAACACAGGTGAATCCGAAGATGGGATTCGTATCAACCTGTAATTCCCCGACAAACACAACCAGGGCAAATGTATTGATAATACTTCGATTGAAATAACTTCCACAGGGGCAAAGTCAGCAATGGCTGGCTAATCTTCCGAGAAATCGCGCAGGATATCCCTGTAATGGGAAAATACATTGGCCCTGGAAACAAAACCGAGATATCTGTCGCCATCGACCACAACCAGATTGTATTTTCCCGAATGCTGAAATTTTTGTGCCACCGTTTCCATATCATCATCAATATTGACCACTTTCGATGGCTTGAACATCAGGCTTCTGACGGTGGTACTTTCATAGAGTTCCGGTTTGAACATCGTATGCCGGATGTGATCCAGGAAGATGATGCCATAAAGCTTGTTGTCATCATCCACAACAGGGTAAATATTCCGGGTAGAATTCGCAACCACTTTGACAAGGTCACCCAAATTGGCATTCACGTTCACCGTGGAGAAATCGGTTTCAATCTCATCCTGCAAGTTCATCAGCGAAAGCATGGTCTTATCTTTATGGTGGGTAAGCATATCGCCACGGTTGGCAAGCTGAATGGTATATATCGACTTCGGGGAAAGCAGTCTGGCCATGGAATAGGAGGTAGTGGCAACGATCATGATGGGAAAGAATAGCTGGTATCCTCCTGTGATCTCTGCGATCAAAAAAATAGCCGTCAGCGGGGCATGTACTACACCGGCCAGCATGCCGGCCATTCCGACAAGGACAAAACTACTTACCGGTAGATTGAAGCTTCCAAAATAATTGAGGAGGGAAGCAAAAAACAAACCGGCCATGGTACCCATGAAAAGGGTGGGGGCAAAGATGCCACCAATACCTCCTGCCCTGAATGTTAGTGAAGTGGCAACAGCCTTGAACATCATGATTCCCAGCAATAAAAATAAAGCGATGGGTGTACTGCCACTGAGGCGGTAAAAGATGCTGTTGTCAAAAATGAAACTGAGATCCCCTTTCAGCGCTTCGTTAATCGCTTCGTACCCCTCCCCGTAAAGGGATGGCAGCAGAAAAATAATGAGTCCGAGGAGAGAGGCCCCGATCAAAAATCTCCAGAACCAGCCTTTGATCCTGGAAAATATCTTTCCGGTCAGAACATACAGCTTAATAAAATAGACGGATATCAGGGCTGTAAAAAGACCAAGACCCAGGTAAAAGGGAGTTTCCCTCAGTTGAAATCTGTCAATTACCTCGAAAGGATACAGGACATCCATCCCGATAAAGAAATAGGATGTCAGGGCAGCCACGATGGACGCAACGAGTAGCGGAACCATGGCCGTCATGGTCAGGTCAAACAGGATGATCTCCAGGGCGAAAACAATGGCAGCAATGGGCGCTTTAAAGATGGCTGACATGGCAGCGGCACTCGCCATCCCCAAAAGAGCCACCACCTGCTTGTAATTTAATCCCAGTAAACGCCCGATACCGGAACCCCAGGCCGCCCCCGTGACCACTGTTGGACCTTCCAGTCCTACAGATCCTCCGAAACCGACGGTAAGTGCGCTGCTGATAACCGAAGAGTACATGTTGTGCTGTTTGATTATCCCGTGCTCTTTTGAGATGGCATAAAGCACATTGGGAATCCCGTCCCTGACCGGTTTGCGAAGGATGTATTTGATAAACAGTATCGTGGCGACGACTCCAATGGCTGGATACAAAACGTACTGGTAATTGAAATAATCAATGGAGAATCCGCGCATCAATAAGCCCTGGATAAAATGTACCAGGTTCTTGATCACGACGGCAACAAGCCCGACAAGAAAACCTACAATGACAGCCAGCATGATCATTAGCTGCCGCGATGGCAACCTGTGAGTAAAACGAATCAACCGGTAAATGTTCTTGTTAAGGGTTTTCATCAAGGCGCAAATTTAGCAATTTTGGGTGGCTGAATTTTTCTTTCATAATATCTTATCTTAGCTAAAAATGAAGCATGACAAGGATAATTTCCTATAACGTCAACGGGATCAGGGCAGCGATCCGCAAAGGGTTTTTGGATTGGCTGGCAGCCGCTGATCCTGACATCCTTTGCCTTCAGGAAACCAAGGCGCAACCCGATCAGATACCTGTTGTGGAAATGGAAATGCTCGGTTACAAGACCTATATCCATTCAGCGAGGAAAAAAGGATACAGTGGCGTGGCAATACTTTCCAAACAGGAAGCAGATCATGTGGAAGTGGGTTTGGGAATTCCCAGATATGACAACGAAGGCAGGTTTATCCGCGCCGATTTCGGAAAGCTCTCCGTAGCCAGTATTTATCATCCTTCAGGTTCCAGCGGAGAGGACAGGCAGGCATTTAAGATGGAATGGCTGAAAGATTTTCAGGACTACGTTCAAAAACTGAAGGTACATAAAAAACGACTGGTACTTTCAGGCGATTATAATATTTGCCATCGTCCCATCGACATCCATGATCCGGTGAGGAATGCCACCGTTTCAGGCTTTCTGCCGGAGGAAAGGGATTGGATGACAGGATTCCTGGATTCAGGTTTTGTGGATTCCTTCAGGCACCTGAACAACCAACCGCACCACTATAGCTGGTGGAGCTACCGTGCCAATGCGCGGGCCAACAATAAAGGGTGGCGCATTGATTACAACATGGTTTCCCAAAATCTTGCCGATAAGATAGCAAGGGTGGCCATCCTGTCCCAGGCCGATCATTCTGATCATTGCCCTGTCCTGCTTGAATTAAATAATGAAACGCCATATCAATAATTTAATATGACATTCATCGGACTGGCATAAGACTTGTTATCTTTTTTAATTCAACAATTTAATTGCAATCGACCAAAACCTATGATGATGAAAACCTATCCTTTCTTACTGCTTTTGTTTCTTTTCCTGCCCTTCTTTGTGACGGCACAGGACCAGATCCACAAGAAAAACAAAGAGATCATTGCGTGTGTCGTACGTGAAGTGGGCACTGAGGAGATCAAATATAACCTGCCGGAATACAGCGATGTCGTCATTTTTTCCATAGAAAGGGAAAAGGTGAGTAAGATCGTTTTTGCAGACGGCCATGAACTTGAGATCATCAATGAGTTGTATAATCCTGAAAACTACCTGGACAACCGGACCCGGGCGATTAAGATCGATTTCATCTCTCCCCTGACAGGCAATACTACCATTTCTTACGAGCAGGTCATCAAGCCGGGAAGAAGCTGGGAAACCTCTTTGGGGCTGATCGGCATGGGCATTGACCCGAACGATAATAATGCAGTCGGACTCTTTGCCCAGTTCGGCCTGAAATTCATCAAGAGTCCAGATTTCTATTTTTCCCGCATGCGCTATGCTCATCTGCTGAAAGGCGGATATGTAAAACCAGAGATATCTGTTGGCCTTTACGGGATTGACAGGCCGGACTATTATCCCGCTTATAGTGAAATCCGTGAAACCGTATTTTCTGCCGCGCTGATGGTCAATTTTGGCAAACAATGGGTATTTGACAATGTGATGTTGTTTGACCTGTACGTCGGGGTAGGCTATGGGTTTTCTACCGGCACCTATTCAGATGACCTGGACTATAACTTTGGATATGCCACCGGCCCTCCGGAATTTCCCATCGCCTTGCAGGCGGGTATCAATCTGGGCTATTTACTGAAGAAATAGAAACGCTTTCCGTCTCGATTTTTTAATGTAATTTTCTGTCATATTAAAACCAATAATATGAGGAAAATTACTTTTTCACTGGTTTGCGTCGTCCTTTTATCGCTGCTCACAGGATCTGCAAACGGCCAATCCAATCTGACCTATGAAGACCTTGACCAATATATCCAGGCGGCCGCTGACAGTTTTGATATGCCAGGCCTGGCCGTGGGTATCATACAAAATGACGAGGTGGTTTTTTTGAAAGGCTACGGGTATTCCAATACGGAAACAAAAACAATGGTAGATGAAAACACACTTTTTGGAATCGCTTCCTGTTCAAAGGCATTTACGGCGGCATGCCTGGCCATGCTTGTCGACGAAGGAAAAATTGACTGGGATGACAAAGTTATCGACCACTATCCTTCCTTTGAGCTTTACGATCCCTTTATTACAAGGGAACTCATGGTGAAAGACCTGTTATGCCATCGTGCCGGTTACCAGACCTTTGACGGGGATCTGTTATGGTATGGCACAAATTACAGTCGTGAAGAAGTGATCCAAAGGTTCAGGCACAGGGAAAATCCTTACAGCCTGAGGGAGAGGTACGGATATTCAAATATCATGTTTATTGCTGCCGGGGAACTGATCAAATCTGTCACCGGCATGACCTGGGATGAATTTGTCATTGAAAGGATATTCACCCCGCTGGGCATGAGCAATTCAACAACAACCAATGCCGGTTTTCGTGAGGGGATGAACATTGCATGGCCCCACCTTGATGGATCACCCATGTCTTTCATCAATTATGATAATTCAGGACCTGCCGCCTCCATCAACACTTCAGCATCTGAATTGCTGCGCTGGACACAGTTGATGCTGAACAAAGGACAATGGAATGATTCGATCCTTTTCTCCGAATCCCAGTATTACAAATTGGTGGAGCCACATACCATCACCAGGGCTGCGCGTGGTGAACGTATTGATGGGACACACTTTTACACCTACGGGCTGGGATGGGCATTGAAAGACTACGATGGCAGAAAAATCATTGACCATGGCGGAGGCCTGCCGGGATTTCATTCCAAGGTGGTTTTTGTGCCTGAAGATGATTTCGGCTATGTGATCCTCGCCAATGAGATCTCGCTGCTGGTGCCTGCTCTGGAGCACGATCTGCTTGATTTTCTCCTGAACGATTCATTGGGATGGGTGGAGCGTTACCTGCCTTATAAGGATATGCAAAAGAAAAGCGAAACCGAAAAGTGGGAAAAACTGGAAAAAGAACGAATCCCAAATACCACTCCATCGCTGCCACTGGAAGCTTATACAGGTCTTTATGAGGATGAGATGTATGGTCAGGCGGAGGTTGTCTTGTCAGACCATAAACTAAATATCAGGTTGCTGCCTTCAGGAAACTTATTTGACGCTGATATGGAGCACTGGCACCTGGATACATTCAGGATCAAGGTCAAGGATCCTTTTTTACCCGCAGGGTTCATCACTTTTTCTTTGGGAGAGGATGGAAAAGTGACAGGTTTCAGGATTAATATTGAAAATCCCGATTTCCATTTTTATAAACTCGACTTTAAGAAGATCTGAAAACCCTGATGATTATGACGTTGCACCGTGACGATAAACGATGGAAGTCCTTTACATAAAATTACCGTAGCTGACCTCATCCATCAGAGATTGAACCACATATTCCATCGTGTTCAACTCCAGTGCGATCAGGTTTCCGTATCCTGCGCGATTTGAGAAATAGATACCGTTGTCCAGGTCGATAAATTTAGAATCTGGTGTGTTGATCGCCATGTCGATCAATTCCAGGTTGACCGGTACATGACCATGGATGATCTTTTTGTGGCCAATTTTTTCACTTTTGATCTCATATTCCCTGATCCAGATCATCGAATACCTGTCCTCAAAGGGATTATCCAATTCAAAATTCATTCCGGCATGTACAAGGATATACCTGTCCAGTTCAATATAATATTCCAGGGATTTCATCCATGAGATATAATGCTCAGGAATATCTCTTGGTCTGTCAGCTTCAAAACTTTGCAGGGTTTGCTTGCCGCCATAGACTTCCCATTCCTTTTGTGTTTTGGTTTTGGGACGTATTCCGAGGAAACTTTTTACATCCTGATCTTCTTCCCATGCCGTTATGGCATAATCTTCATGATTGCCCATCAACTTTCGGATGGTATATCCTTCTCCCTCAAGTTTCATGATATAGTCTATGACCCCCTTGCTGTCCGGTCCCCGGTCGATGTAGTCACCGATAAAAATGAGCGTATCCTCCTTTTCGGGTTTGATCTGGTACTCGATGAGTGTCGTAAGGGTAAGCAGACATCCGTGGATATCGGGGATTACCCAGGTTTTCTTTGTACTCAATGGTTTATAATTTAAGAACTGGAAAAAGTCACGTTACATCTTTCTGTTATTGAGAAGGAAAATCGAATGCTTACTTGGACCTGGCCTGATTGGCGACCTTATCCATAAGCTTCTTGATGGTTTCGGGGTCGCCAAGGAAGTGATCCTTTTGAAGGTTCATGTCATCGTCAAATTCAAATACATAGGGAATGCCCGTTGGTATATTGAATGCCAGAATGTCTTCTTTGCTCATATTTTTCAGGTGCATAACAAGTGCCCGCAGACTGTTTCCATGGGCTGCAATGAGAACCTCTCCTTTTTCTTTGAGTACCGGCCTGATCTCTTTTTCCCAATAAGGTACGAATCGCTCTATTACCTCCTTAAGTGATTCGGTGAGTGGTATTTCAGCGGAAGTCAGCGAAGCGTAGCGTTTGTCAAATTTGGGATTTTTCTCATCATCGCTGCTCAGTGGCTGCGGAGGTGTATCAAAACTTCTTCTCCAGAGCTGCACCATGTCAGCACCGTACTTTTCTGCAGTTTCGGTCTTGTTCAGGCCCTGAAGCATGCCATAGTGTTTTTCATTCAATCGCCAGTTCTTGACAACATCTATCCACATCAGATCCATTTCTTCCAATACAAGCCAAAGTGTTTTGATGGCGCGTTTCAGATAAGAGGTATAAGCTATCGTGAAGTTGTACCCGTTTTCTTTCAAAACTTTGCCGGCTTCCTTGGCTTCCGTGATACCTGCGTCAGAAAGAGGGACATCTACCCAACCTGTAAATCTGTTTTCCTTGTTCCATTGACTCTGGCCATGCCGGAGCAGAACTAATTTTTTCATTGTTGTTTATTTTTAAACAAAAGTAATCAATGCTGACTTGTCAATCAAGTGACAGTATTACTTTTGTGAGATCGTGCTTGCAAAAACCCCATATCTGCTCAAGCGTTTACTCCCTCAGCTTACCTGGGATATTAAGACCGTGAAAAAGGAAATGTTTATCACTTTTGATGACGGACCGCATCCGGAAATTACACCGGCTGCCATTGATATACTGGACCAGTATCAGGCCAGGGCGAC
>JARRQC010000035.1:0-13906 GCA_037382165.1 bacterium
GCCAGGTTCAAAACAACAGATGATTACGTAACTTTGCGATGTAGATAATCAGTCCGTCATGAAAAATCTGATTTTTTCGCTGCTATCGGCTTTTGCCATTGTCGCCCTCTCTCCCGGATGTAAAAAAGAGGGAGATCAAAACAAACCGTTTATCGTAGTCAACCCGCCGACATTACTGGTTTGGGCGCAGGATCTGCCCTATATGGACCCTGGCGCGGAAGCTTTTGACATAACGGAATCCGGTGACACCATCGACATTACCAACAGGCTTCAAACCACGGAAAACGTCAATGTAAGCCAACCTGGCGAATACCTGGTAAGGTATAATGTGACCGATGAGGCAGGAAATGCCGCCGATGAAAAAACGAGAACCGTCAGGGTCGTAATTACTAAATAACCATAGCCTTTTTTCATGACTGCATCGGATGTAATGCCGGAAAAGATTTTCTTTATCATCAATGCATTCGCCGGCAGCAGAGGAAATGAACGTCTCCGGGAGCGCATTAAAGAATCCCTTGACCCGCAGCGGTGGGAACCGGTATTCAGGGATACCGAATATGCAGGACATGCAGCTTTATTAAGTAAGGAAGCCATCCAACAGGGATATCGGTTCATAGTTGCCGTGGGCGGAGATGGTACGATCAATGAAGTGGCGGGGCCTATGATACATGGAAAATCGACCCTTGCCATCATACCGACCGGATCGGGTAACGGGCTGGCGAGGCACCTGAAGATCCCGCTTACCATTCCCAAAGCAGTCGCCTTGATCAATCATCTGAGATACCGGATAATTGACACAGCAACAATGAACGACACCAAATTTTGCAGCCTGGCAGGTATCGGTTTTGACGCCCTGGTAGCCCATCATTTTGCGGAAAGCAAGCGCAGGGGGTATTTTACGTATTTCAGCATTACCCTGAGACACTTTCTGACATTCAAGCCCAAAAAATACAGCTTGATCGTCGATGGCGAAAAAGAAATAGAAACGGAAGCTTTCCTGATCGTGTTTGCCAATTCAAATCAATTTGGTTACAACACCCAAATTGCACCCAAAGCAAGTTTGATTGATGGAAAACTTGATATTTGCATAGTGAAAAGACCCCCATGGTATGCCATACCCTCCACGGTGAAGCTACTCATGACAAATAAGATCGATCAGTCACCCTATGTGAGGATCATCAGGTGCTCACAGGCGGAAGTCATCCGTGAAAAGGATGAGGTGGTGAACCTGGACGGGGAACCTGTCATGATGACGCAGAACCTGAAAGTAAAAAACTGGCCAAAATCATTAAAAATAATCGCTCCATTACATGAGTAAAGAAAAGAAGAATTACAGGGTCATCTATTCAACGAACCCGGATTTTCAATATGAGGAAACCGAGCAGGAAAAGGAAACGCCGGTACCGTCCAGTCAAAAACTGACCATCCGGCTCGACCGAAAACAGAGAAAAGGAAAGAAAGTAACGCTTATTTCCGGTTTTCAGGGAACGGCTGAAGATCTGAAAGCACTGGCCAGCACCTTGAAATCAAAGTGCGGAGTAGGCGGATCGGCCAAAGTGGATGAGATCATCATCCAGGGGGATTTTCGTGATAAGGTCCGTCAAATATTATCCGAATTGGGCTATCCCTGCAAAGTATCCGGCTGATGTAATCATTTAAAATAAAGACAGTTATGAAGAAGATTCACTCCCTGATTATCATTTGTGTTGTATTTTTCCAGGCAACGGCTCAGGAAAATTTTTATCCCGGCACTACCCTTTCCGGAGACGTACTGGAAAAATTAAAATCATCCTTCTCCGTAACCGACGGGGACCGGGCTACCATCAACGCCGTAACCCACAATGATATAAATCAACTGGCCCGCAGCAGGCAAAATGAAGGATCGGTGAATCATTATTTTTCCCATACAGTGGAAACCAAAGGGATAACCAACCAGAACAAATCAGGAAGATGCTGGCTTTACACGGGATTGAATACGATCCGGCCTATGGTAAGGGAAAAATATGAACTGGACGAGTTTGAATTCTCACAAACCTATAATTTCTTCTGGGACCAGCTCGAGAAAGCCAATCTGTTCTTTGAAGCGGTCATGGCTACCTATGACAAGCCGCTTGATGACCGGGAAGTGGAATGGCTTTTCAAAAACCCGATCGGCGATGGCGGGCAATGGACCACCTTTTCGGATAATGTCCGGAAATATGGTGTCGTACCGGCATCCGCCATGCCAGATACCTACCAGAGCAAGAATACGGCTATGATGTCACGGATGTTAAAGAGAAAACTGCGGGAGAACGGATTAAAACTGAGGGGTGTTGCCAGGACCAAAATGAACGAAACCATGAAAAAGGAATCCAAAATCGAGATGCTTGCTGAAATATACAGGATACTTGTGCTGTGCCTTGGTGAGCCGCCGGAAAGTTTTACATGGCAATACAAAACATCGGACGGCACACTTAGCAAACCCACAGAATACACTCCCAAAGCATTTTACGACGAAGTAGTCGGAATAGATCTTGGTGAATATGTGATGTTGATGAATGACCCGTCTAAAGATTACAATACCCTCTATGAAGTGAAATATGACAGGAACCTCTATGAGGGAGAGAACTGGAAGTTCATCAACCTGCCGGCAGAACAGGTCAAGGCCTTTGCAAAGGAATCGATCCTGGGCAACGAAGCCATGTACTTCTCCTGCGATGTAGGCCGCCAACTGGATGTAGAGAACGGAACGCTGGATGTCAACAATTTTGATTATGCCGCATTGTTGGGGGTTTCTTTTGAAATGGATAAAGGGCAACGTATCAAGACCTATGAAAGTGCTTCAACTCACGGCATGGCTTTGGTCGGGGTGAACATTTTGCCGGATGGCGAAGCGGACAAATGGCTGCTGGAAAACAGCTGGGGCTCGGACAAAGGTCATAACGGATATCTTACCATGACGGATGAATGGTTTGATGAATACATGTTCCGGTTGGTTATCCATAAAAAATACCTGGATGACCGCACCCTGAGCCTGCTGGAAAAGGAACCTGTACTGCTGCCACCGTGGGATCCTGTTTTTGTTATGGAAGAATAGGTTAAACATTCCTGCCCTCAGGATGTTTGGTTTTGTAATTACCCAACCTACTTGACGAAGAGATGAAAAAATTCTCGGCTGAATACTGGAATCACCGCTATCTGCAAAACATGACGGGATGGGATATCGGATATGCTTCCAAGCCCATTGCAGAATATATCGACCAGCTTGAAAACCGGGAATTAAAGATCCTCGTCCCGGGTGCCGGCAACGCATATGAAGTGGAGCACCTGTACCATAAAGGATTTACGAACACTTATCTGCTGGACTTCTCTGAGCAGAGCATCCTGAATTTTCTCTCCCGCTGTCCTGATTTTCCGGCTTCACAGCTCATCAAGGAAGATTTCTTCGATTTTCACGGTCATTTTGACCTGATCATCGAACAGACCTTTTTCAGTTCGATCCCTCGTGAAAAAAGGCATCTGTATGCCGTTAAAATGCATGATTTGCTGACTGAGAAAGGTAAACTTACCGGTCTGCTGTGGGCACATGAGTTTGATTTTGACGGACCGCCATTTGGAGGCAATAAAGATGAATATCAACAACTCTTTAGCCCGTTATTCCATATTGAATCCATGGATATTTCCTACAACTCCATTCGCCCGAGACAGGAAAGGGAACTCTTCATAAAGCTGCGTAAAAAAGGCCAATAATTCGGAAATTGTTCCTATTTTCGTTGCCAAACACACAGTTAATTTTACAAATACCCTAACAACAGGATATCTATGAGCGGAAAAACCATTGAAACCGTCGGCACAATCACAAAGAAAGAGTTGCTGGCCTCGGTTAAAAACGAAATGTATACCAACAAACTCGTACTTGAAAACCAGGAACCCTATCCAGGGTATCATGGTACGACCATTCCCGGCAAGCTGGAATCAGACTCCCTTTTTGCCCTCACCAGGTTGCAATACAATGACGAACGCCTGTTCAGGGCTATCGAAGCGGTAAAAAAATCTTCACCACAGACATTTGACGGAGCGGCCGGAACAGTTACTTTCCAAAATAAGGGCATAACCTGTGTCAGGTTCAAACAGCTACCCTATGGAAAAGTAGGTGAACTCATAAAACATTTTGAGCAGAATGGTATCGAGTTTCTGAAAGAAAAAAATGTATCTCCCTTTCTATCGATGATCAGGATCAGAAAGTTTTTCTCCATGAAAGAAATTTCAGATGGAATATATCAGGACAGCGACGATAAAGAGATCCATTACCTGGAAATTCCTGTTTTGCTCCGCTGGCCCGTCTTTGAGAAAACCACCATGAGTATCAAATACAACATGGAAGACCGAATATGGGACGCTGCACAGACCAGTATCTATTACAAGGACGGTCTGAATGATTTCGTCAGGATCTATGACAGGGAAAGCTGTGTCGGAAAGCTCATACATATCCGCGAAAAATACCTCGAGGCTGTGGCGAAGCTTTAAATTGATCAATTCATGTCCTGAACAATATCTTTTCGTGTAACATTAAATCTCTTGTTTTGGATTACTATATCAGGGGGCTTACTGAATACCTTGTTGGTTTGCTTGCAAATGCAGGCATGAATGACACATTTGCCAGATGGACCGGTGAGTTCAGCATGCTTTTACTCTTGCTCATCGTAGCTTATGCCGGTTATTTTCTTTCCTGGAAAATATTGGTCAACATCCTGATCCCCCTGATGCAGCGGTCAAAGAACCAATTCGATGACCTGCTTATCAAACACAGGTTCTTCAGGAAATTATCCTACCTGGTGCCTGCCTTTATCCTGTATTATTTTACAGACGATACGCTTAGTCTTCCCCTGCTGACAGGAATAATCAGGACTGTGCTGGAGGTTTTCTTCGTCCTGAATGCCATCCTGATCATCAACAGCATCCTGTCCACTATTAATGATTTCTATGACCGATATGATTTTGCCAAAGACCATCCCATAAAGGGAGTCATTCAGGTCGTCAAGATCATCCTTTACCTATTTGGACTGCTCATTGTCATCGCCATGCTCGTAGAGCGTGACCTCAGCTCCCTGGTATTGAGCCTCGGCGCTATGTCCGCTATCCTGCTGCTGATATTCAAGGATCCTATCCTCGGCTTTGTTGGAGGGCTGCAATTGATCTTCAACAAGATGCTTTCTATTGGTGATTGGATCTCCATGCCTAAATTCGGTGCCGACGGTGTAGTGCTAGAGATCAACCTCACTACGGTAAAGGTTCAGAATTGGGACAAGACCATCGTCACCATACCCACCTATAACCTGATCTCCGACTCCTTTCAGAACTGGCGCGGAATGGAAGAATCGGGGGGAAGAAGGATTAAAAGGTCTGTCTATATCGATATGGACAGTATCACTTTCTGCACGGAGGAAATGCTGTCCAAATTCCGTAAAATAGCTGTTTTGAAGCCTTATCTCGATGGTAAGCAGAAGGAACTCGATGTTTACAACAAAAAATTCAATACAGACCCTTCCTCAGTTGTGAATGGCCGTCGGCAAACCAACATCGGGATATTCCGGGCCTACCTGAAAGCCTATCTGGTTAACCGCCCTGATATTCACAATGACATGACCTTCCTCGTCCGGCAGTTACAGCCACAGGAAAAGGGCCTGCCCATTGAGATCTACGTGTTTACGACCACGACAAAATGGGCTGAATACGAAGACATTCAATCAGACATCTTTGATCATATACTTGCTTCCATCCCGGAATTTGGCTTGCGTGTATACCAGTTTCCAAGTAATTCGGGACTCAAAGAGATTCTTGTAAAGAAAGATGTGCCCTAGAAAAGCGAGGCACTGACCACTGTCTTTTGGGATGGATAGTTTTACTGCACTTCGAGATGTTTTTTCACTTCCGCTAAAGCGATAATGAACCACACCGTATAATTTTCAGGGTGCTCCTCCACATCTTTGTAAAGCCAGTCCATATCAACATATTTCCAGTCAGATACTTCATCCGGATTGGGCTCGGGTGTCTTGTCGCTGGTTCCCATGAAAACATGGTCAAACTCATGTTCGGTGAGTCCCCCTCCTACATTGGCCTTGTAAATAAAGGAAAAGATCTCCTCCATATCACTGTCGAACCCCATTTCCTCTTTCAGGCGACGGTGTGCGGCGACTTCCGTCTTCTCCCTTGTCCGGGGATGGCTGCAGGCGGTATTGGTCCACAGACCCGGAGAATGATATTTCTCCTCAGCCCTCTTCTGCAGAAGTAGCTTTCCTTCCGAATTAAAAATGAATACAGAAAAGGCCCTGTGGAGCACTCCCTTTTCATGGGCTTCCATTTTTTCCATCGCACCCAGCGGCTGATCGTTTTTGTTGACGAGAATGACGTACTCTACCTGCATTATTTAATCTGTTAGAACGGCAAAATGAGAAACGCAAAGATATAAAATCTATATGTAACCATTCTAAATAACAGACTATGCTCAAATAGGTTTGTAAGGATCCCGTTTTTGCCTGAAAATGAATAATGAACCTATCGGTGAAACCTACGAATTACTAAGACGGCTGCGATACGATCTTACCATTCAAAATGACAGTTTCCACTTTGTTGCTACCATAATAGTAGGGCATATATTCCAGGGAGGGAATCTCCCGGGTGACGAACACATTCGCCCGTTTACCTACCGCAATACTGCCCATTTCATCGCTCAGTCCCATGGCATAGGCAGTATTGAGTGTCATTGCATTCATGGCCTCCTCAGGCAGCATACGATAAAGGATGCAGGCCATGGACAGGATAAGCTGCATGTTTCCTGAGGGAGAAGAACCCGGATTAAAATCACTGGCCAGTGCAACGGGCAATCCGGCATCCATCATCTTCCTGACAGGTGCATAGACCATCCCAAGGAAAAAGGCGGCACCCGGCAAAACGGTGGGCATGGTTTCGGATCCTTTCAGGACTTTGATCTCCTCATCACCGGTATATTCCAGGTGGTCCACCGATAAGGCATTGTATTTCACTCCTGCCTGTATACCTCCTGAATAATCCAGCTCGTTGGCATGTATCTTTCCCCGTAAACCATATTTCTGGCCGGCTTCGAGGATACGTTCGGTATCCTCCACGGTAAAAAAGCCTTTGTCACAGAATACATCAATGTAATCGGCCAGGTTTTCTTCGGCTACCGCCGGTAACATTTCCTGAATTACTTTATCCACATACTTTGACTGGTTTCCCCTGTATTCCACCGGTATGGAGTGCGCACCGAGGAAAGTGGCTTTGATCTCAAGCGGGGAAAGTTCTTTTAATTTCCTGATCACCCGCAACATCTTCAATTCAGTGCCATACGTCAGCCCGTAACCGCTTTTGATCTCCACGGCTCCTGTACCATACCGCGCGATCTCTTCCAGCCTGGAAAGGGCTGAAACGGTCAGTTCCTCTTCACTGATGTCCTTCATCCTTTTGGCCGAATTGAGGATCCCCCCTCCCCTTCGGGCAATTTCCTCATAGGACAGTCCTTTGATCTTATCCACATATTCTATCTCACGGGAAGCCGGATAAACCAGGTGCGTATGGGAATCCACAAAGGAAGGAAATACCATCCTGCCGGAAGCGTCCAATATCTCCAGTCCGGGTTTTTGGAGGACTTCCTTATTTAGCGAATCCATAGGACCAAACTGACTGATCCTGTCACCTTCTATATACAGAAAGGCATCTTTCAGGGTATCAACATAGGCCATGTCATGACCTGCGACCCAATGTCTGGATTTTGTCTCGATCTGGACCAATTCTTTTATATTCTTGATCAGGAGCGGCATAAAAAATTATTTCTTTGAGCTGGACTTTGCAGCGACAGATGAATAAACAATGCCAAAGATAGGGAACGGGCGCAATCTATGATTAACCAAGGAAAAATTAGTTTGTGGTCATTATTCGATGATTAACCTCAGCCATGATCTTTGTCAGCAGGCTGTTTTTTTCCTGGTCTTCCTTACAGTTCTGTATTTTTTTCTTGAAGTTGTAACATGTCATGTGCCGAAGTTCCGATTGCCGGCTCAACTCGTATGACGAAGTGGCAGGGAAGTTACATGCCATATAGGCAATTTCAAATGCTTTGTTAAGCGGTATCTTGCATTTATGAAAGACTGTGTGTGAGGTTACGGACTCCTCTTTCTTGCATTTTGTGCATCGCCTCGAGAACTCACTTTTTCCCCTGCAACTGTTATGATGGCCACAGTTCCTACAGGTAAATCCATCCTCCCACTTAAGTGCTGCAAGCAATCGCAAACAAGTGATTTCATCGGAAAAAATGTTCCTGAAATTTCCCAGGTTGGTTTCCAGCAACTCAATTCCAAAGTTCCGTTTTCCGGCAATCTGTGTCATGATATATAGATCGTTATCGCGTTTTGGTACGCATTTTGAATGCAAAAATAAAAAATTAGTGATATTTAAGCGCTATATTTAAAATAATGAATATCTTTGCCGCGCAATTTAATTTTTAGCAAACAGAAGTATGAGAAGAATTGGTTATATCTTATTAATACTGATCATGACTGGTACGTACAGCTGTACGGATGCTGTCGGCAGCCAGGAAGGAAATGTTACGGTGTCTGAAAATGGCGAACATTCGGCAACACTTCCGGAGGAATCTGGTGCAGAACCCGAATACCTGACCTATGATACTTTCAAGGAGAAAGTCTGGAATTTTGAGGAAAACCCGCAAGAGTGGGTATATGAAGGGGATGTGCCCTGTGTCATTGACTTTTATGCAGACTGGTGCAAGCCCTGCAGGATGGTTGCCCCGATTATGGATGACCTGGCAAAGGAGTATGATGGCAAGCTCAAAATCTATAAGATAGATGTAGACAAGGAAAAGCAGCTGGCTTCTATTTTCCAGGTAAGAAGTATCCCCGCTGTACTTTTCTCACCCGTAAAGGGACGGCCCATGATGCAGGCCGGAGCGCTTCCAAAGGATCAATATGTACGCATCATTGAAGAAAACCTTATGAATCAAAATGAATCAAAATAATATCCAAATAACAAATCTCAAAATGGAACATTTAACAAAACAAACCTTTCTCGAGAAAGTATTCGACTACGAAAAAAATAAAGACTGGAAATTTGAAGGCGATCTTCCCTGCATTATCGATTTCTATGCAGATTGGTGTCAACCTTGTAAAATAGTGGCTCCCATTCTGGAAGAACTTGCCAGTGAATATGAAGGAAAGATCAATATTTACAAGGTAAATACCGAATCAGAGACTGAACTTGCAGCAGCTTTTGGCATTCGCAGTATTCCTTCGCTGTTATTTATCCCGATGGATGGACAGCCTCAGATGGCGATGGGAGCTCTCCCTAAAGATTCCTTCAAACAGGCCATCGCCGATGTGCTGATGGTGAAAGAACCGGAAACGGCGTAAACTTAAGATCAAGCTTTTCAGAGAAAAGACCATCGGAATAATTCCGATGGTCTTTTTATTTTTGCCCTGCCGTGAGAAAAAGTCCAAACCGGATATTATTGCCTGTTGCCTACCTGCCTCCCATAGCGTGGTTCCATTATTTCCTGACCTTCGATGAAGTCTGGATCGAGCAATACGAGTCCTATCCGAAACAAACCTACCGCAACCGTTGTGAGATCTATGCTGAAAAAGGCAGAATGCCGCTTTCCATTCCGGTTACGAAGGTGAATGGCAATCGTACCCTGACCAGGGATGTACAAATCAATAACGCTGAACCCTGGGCCAGGAACCACTGGCGGGCCATCGAAACCGCCTACCGCAAGTCACCTTATTTTATTTATTTCAAGGACGATTTTCAATCCAGGATCCAACAAGACCATACACATCTTCTTCCTTTCAACCGCAGCCTGATTCAGCTGGTATGTGATATCCTCGAAATCAGTAAACCTGTAAATTTGACTGAAGAATTTGTCCATCAGCCCGAAGATGCCGCTGACCTCAGGGATATGTCGCCTAAATCGGATGTATTGGGTGGAAAATTTACAAGATACATACAGGTATTTGATGGAAGGCACGGTTTCATTCCGAATCTGAGCATCCTGGACCTGATATTCAATCTTGGACCCGATGCGAAGAGCTACCTGGAAGCACTCAATCTGCCGGTTCCGAATATTCCATAAGCGTGCAACTGAGGGTCCTGTGCCCATCGGTTCCTTCGGTTATCTCTATCCAGATATGATTTTCAGGTAAAAGTGTCCTGATCAGTTCCGGCCATTCAATAAAGCAATAGTTGCCGCTGTACAGATACTCCTCATAACCGATATCATATACCTCCTCCAGGTTTTTAATACGATAGAAATCGAAGTGATACACCGGTTCCCCGTCTTGCATGGTATACTCATTGACAAGTGCGAAAGTCGGGCTGCTAACTACCTCATCCAGCTGCAGGACTTCCCCTATCGCCTTAATAAGGGTCGTTTTTCCGGCGCCCATTTTGCCTTGCAGGGCATATATCTTAATCCAGGGCTTCCAGTCAAGGATGGCACGGGCGACTTTATGTAAATCTGCCGTTGACCTGGAAACGAATGTAGTCTGCAACATTATTTTGAACTGAGGGTAATGAATGGGATTAAGACTTCTTCCAGCGAAATGCCTCCATGCTGGAATGTGTCCCTGTAATATTTTGCGTAATAGTTGTAGTTATTCGGATAAGCAAAGAAATCTCCGTTGCGTGCAAACACATAGCTGGTGCTGACATTTAACCTGGGCAGGAAGTACTTTTCCGGATCCCTCACCTCAAAAACCTCCTTGCTATCGTAGGCCAGGCTTTTTCCAAATTTGTAACGCAGGTTGGTGTTCACATGCTTATCCCCGACAATCCTGACCGGATCACTCACCTTTACCGAGCCGTGATCGGTGGTAATGATCAGGTTCACATCTTTTGATGACAGGTATTTGATGATATCAAACAGGGAAGAATGCTCAAACCAGGACATCATCAGGGAACGGTAAGCAGCTTCATCGTCTGCCAGTTCGCGAATAATCTCCATTTCCGTGCGGGCATGGGAAAGCATATCCACAAAATTGTAAACGATAACATTAAACGGATAATCCATCAGGTTCGAAATGTTCTCGTGGAGCTTTTTGCCCGCCTCGAGGTTGAGTATCTTATGATATGTAAACCTCATGTTCCTTCCGAAACGTTTGAATTGCTCAGTTAGCAACTCCTGCTCGTACTGATTCTTTGTCCCCTCTTCATGCTCCTCAACCCAGTACTGGCGGTAACGCTTACGTATCTCGTTGGGCATCAGACCGGAAAAAATAGCATTCCTGGAATACTGTGTTGTTGTGGGGATGGTACTATAGAACAGATCCTCATTGTTCACCCTGAAATATTGCTCGATCATGGGCTGAATGGCTTTCCATTGGTCGAAACGCAGGTTATCGATGAGCAACAAAAAAACCTGTTTATTTTTATCCAGTTCAGGGAAAACCTTATCCCTGAAGAGCGTATGTGACATGGTTGGCTTCTCATCTGTATTGCCATAGAGCCAGTCCAGGTAGTTTTTTTCATAGAACCGGCAAAAAGCATTGTTGGCTTCGTTTTTCTGCATGTTCAATACCTCCAGGATACCCTCGTCATCAGTCTTTTCGAGATCGATTTCATTGCGTACCAACTGACGGTATATTTCTCGATTCTTCCTCACTTTTGGTGATCATAACAATCGGCAGGTTCGGAAAATCAGATTTCATCTTTTCCAGTGTTTCAATACCACTCAGGCCCGGCATCTGTTCATCAAGAAAAACAATATCGTAATTGTTTTTGCCGATCAGATCCAGCGCATCATCGCCGCTGTTCACCCCATCTACTGTATACCCCTTGTCTTCCAGGAAAAGGATATGCGGTTTTAAGAGGTCTATTTCATCGTCAGCCCAAAGGATCCTTATCAAACTCATAATATTCTTGGAATTTGTATCGAATTAGCATCTGTTATTCCATTTGAATAACTTTGTATGTTTGAATGCAAAATTCCATTAATTATTGCCAGTCCGGTAAAAAAGCGATCGTAAATTAACATATTTTATGACCGGATCTAAACACTACATCCGCAAAATCCTGAATGATCCGGTCCATGGATTTATTTCAATCCGTCATCCACTTATTTTTGAGCTTATCGAACATCCCTGGTTTCAGCGGTTGCGACGTATAAACCAGCTGGGATTAACACACCTTGTTTACCCGGGTGCCCTGCACAACCGGCTACAGCATTCCATTGGGGCCATGCACCTGATGCAGATCGCCATATCCGAGCTGAGCGTCAAGGGACACGAAATATCTGATGAGGAAGCCCTGGGATTGACAGCTGCCATCCTGCTTCATGATATTGGCCACGGACCGTATTCCCATGCCCTCGAATTTTCCCTTGTGAAAAATGTCAATCATGAAAAGATGTCCGCCCTCTTCATGGAAAGTCTCGACAGGCAATTTGATGGCAAGCTAAGGCTCGCCATTGAGATTTTTAAGGGTAATAGCAAGAAAAAATTCCTGACCAAACTGGTATCCAGCCAGCTCGATATGGACAGGCTGGATTATTTGAGAAGGGATAGTTTTTTTACCGGGGTATCCGAAGGAATTATCAATTATGAAAGATTACTGAATATGCTCAACGTGGTGGATGACGACCTGGTCATTGAAGCAAAGGGAATCTATTCAGTGGAGAAATTCATCACGGCGCGCCGGCTGATGTACTGGCAGGTTTACCTTCACAAGACCGTACTTGTCGCTGAATTCATGTTGATGAAATTGCTTCAGCGTGCCAAAGAACTGGTCATGCGGGGTGAAAAACTTTTCGCTTCACCTGCATTATCCTATTTTCTTGCTCACGATTTGAAAATCCCTGACCTGGAAGGCAGCGATGAAATGCTGCAGAAATTTTCCGAACTGGATGATTATGATATACTCAGCGCGATGAAGGTATGGGTGTCCCATCCCGACCGGATCCTGTCCGCATTGAGCAAAGGATTGGTGCACCGAAAACTGTTCAGGATCGAATTGAAAAACCATCCCTTTCCCGAGGATCAGATTGAGGAGGTGCGGCGGAAGGTAGCCACAAAATACAAACTGAATCAGGAGGAGACCGGCTATTGTGTCATTCATGAAAGCACCTCAAACCATGCCTATAGCACCGGGCCTGAACGTATCAACATTTTGCACAAGGACGGGCGCACAGAAGACATTTCAAGGGTGTCGGACGATTTGAATATCAACTTGTTATCCACTCCGGTGACCAAGTACTTTCTGGCCTTTCCAAAAGACCTGGATTCACAGCCAAGTGATGCGGTCTGACGCGCCGGTTATAAAGGTTCAATTTTAGTATCTTGCGCGGATGAAATTTACAGCACAACAGATCGCAGAATTCCTCAAAGGAACCATTGAAGGAAATGCCGGCCAGGAGGTATCATTCGTTACCAAAATAGAAGAAGGGAAACCGGGAGGATTATCCTTCCTGGCCAATCCAAAATACACCCAATACATATACGACACCAAAGCTTCTGTCGTCATCGTAAATAAGGATTTCAAGCCGGAGAAAGAGATCCCTGCCACACTTATCCGGGTGCAGGATGCTTATTCCTCTTTTGCCAGTTTACTGGAAATGTATCAGCAGGCCAGGGGAAAACGATCCGGCATCTCTGACAAGGCAGATATTGATAAAACCGCCGTGATCGGCAAGGATGTTTATATCGGCCCGTTTGTTTCAATAGGCAAGGATACTGTCATTGGAGACAACGCGATGATCTATCCCAATACGAGTATTGGTGACCAGTGTAAGATCGGAAGTACCACCATCCTCTATGATGGGGTAAGGATCTATGATGAATGCAAAATAGGGAACCACTGTACGCTTCATGCCGGTGCGGTTGTCGGCAGCGATGGATTCGGCTTTGCC
>JARRQC010000036.1:0-11372 GCA_037382165.1 bacterium
TTTTTGTTCATATTCCATCGCCTGAATTCGACGAGAAATTTCATCAGAATTCAAAGAATCCTTGAGCATATTGTATTCCTCATAAAAATTGAGCGCTAATGACTTATTGCCTAATGTTTTAAAAGCTTCATAAAGGCAAAGTGATGACTTTTGTCGTAATTTCAGCACACCAATATCCGATGAGATATCATATCCGTAAAGACAATATTTTTTTCCATTTTCGATTTGTCCCATACTTAAATAAAGCGCCCCAATATTAATGAGGACCTCTGCCAGTCCTCGCCGGTCGCCGATCTCCTCACGGATAACCCTGCTTTTTCTAAAATTGATCATTGCAGAATCAGTATTACCCGAGTGCATAAAACTTTTCCCAAGATTACAGTAGATATCTGCCAGTTTATTTTTACGACCTAATTCCTGGTTGGTCTTCAGGGCTTGTCTGTAGTAATCCCTGGACTTTTCAAACTCATTCAATTCATGAAATGTCTCACCCTTTTTGACAATCAAGTCAGCTAACTTATCTTTCGCATTTGCTGATTCATATATCGCCTCACCCCGATCATAATTGTCCAGCGCTAATTGATAATCTGCCAGATGAAAACACAAATAGCCTAATGTTTCATATCCTTCGGCTACATAATATGGTAAATTCACCTTTTTGAATTCGTTTTGTGCTTCCTCAATAATCGAAAAAGCTTCAGAATATTTTCCCTGATCTGTCAAATTTCTGGCCATGTGTAATTTAACTTCAGCAGCACTTTCCGGCATTTGTAAGCGGTCAAAATAACTGATTGTCATTTCGTAATATTTCATCGCCTCGTTATATTTCCCCTGTTTGCTGAGGATTTCTCCTAAATAATCTGCTATCATCTCAACATCTTTCTTTCGGCCCAAATCCGAAAGTTTTTCCATCACATCAAACATTTTAGATTCAGCAAAATCGTAATTACCTTTTTCACTGGCTATATTTGCCAAACTCACCATGACTAACAAGGCATATCGTTTCTGTCCTCCCCGCTCTGCCAGTTCAATGGATTCCCTAAAATATTTTTCAGCCTTTTTGTAATCTCCCTGAGACTGATAGGTTATAGCTTTTATATTTATCACGTGTGCTTGCTCTTTAAGGTTCTCCATTTTTTCCCAGATAACCCTGCTTCTGTCTAAGTATTCCCGGGCTAACTCATACTTCAGTAATCGCCATTCTACCTCTCCCAACAGTGCATAATTCATAGCCATCCAGAAATTATTTCCACGTATGGAATCAATAACCATTTTCTTTAAAATGATCTCCCTGCATTCCTTATTATGCTTTAGGTAAAGTTTCGCGAACATCTGACTTCTTAACCCAAAACTCATGAAGTACATATTGTTTGCTTTTTCACCCAATTGAAACATTTGTTCCCCCATGAGGTAGGTTGAATCGTAAGAACACTTTGTGAATCTTCTTTCTGAATAGAGATACAGTGCCCTGAACCTGATTCTGTCTGTGCGTGAGGTGTCCTGCCAGATTGTTTTTAGACTATCCAGTTCTCCGGCATATAAATTTTTACATACAACACCGGAAATAAATATCAATAGAACAATAGTTAAATTTCGATAGAGAAGCTTTTGCAGGTGAGGTCCTTGTATTAAACAGACAATACAAAAAATCGTTAACCGGTATTTGTGACCGGAGCAGTCCAAGATTGCAAATAGTTTTGATTAGAAACTAAATGTACACAATCTGAATATCAAGAGTAATTCAACAACTATAATTAACTGTTTTTTAACATTATATTGGTACAAATCCTATCTTGGTAAGTCGGCCATGTCGCGAATCACCCTATAATCCTCATATTTCCCCTCACGGTAAATATTCAGTGTGACGATGGAACCCGGCAGTCCCATCATCAATTCCTTCACTTCGGGATAGGTCTTTTCTTTAACGGGTTCGCCATCCACCTTGTAGATCACATCCCCGGTTTTCAAACCAACCGTTTCCGCAGAACAATCAGGGTTTACACGGCTAATGACATAGTGATTTTTTTGGCGGTCAAAACCGAAGGATATTCCTATTCCGGTTTTCTCATCAATTTGCCGCAACACCTTCTTTTCTATGAGTTTGCCATGATCGAAAATCCTCTGTTCTATCTTTCCTGAAACAAAAGACACTTCAGATGTGTCATGCACTACTCCATTATAGTATTGGCCTTTAATAATGTTCCCGTTACTGTATCTGAAAATACCGTAACCGTGGTACTTGCTTTCCTCAACCTGTCCATCATATCGGCTGCCATTGGGATAGTAAATGGTGCACCAGCCGGTTTGTTCATCCGCCTCCCAATGTCCGGCATAGATCTCTCCATCAAACCAGTGCATCTCACCGTAACCTTGTTTTTGGTTTTCCTCCCATTGCCCTTTGTAATAGCTCCCCTCGTCATACTGGTATTTACCCCAGCGGAACCATTGATCATCCTTAACGAAACCGGCATAGAAAGCGTTACCGAAATAAGTGGTCCGGAACTGGTAACCATCGATGGATTGTGTAACAGCAGTGGGTTCCCTGACAGACCGGACGCGGTATCTGCTCTTTTCTTTCCCTTCTTCATAATCCACTTTTTCGATCTTGCCTAACCCATTGTGAAAATACCAGGTACCCGCCGGTTGATTTGCCACATAATTCGCCTGTACCCGGGTGCCGTTTTCGGCATAGATCTCAAACGCTCCCTCACGCAGATTCGAACTCCATTTGCCCAAATGAAATTCAAATTCCTCCGGATTGATAATCAGTCCTTCTCCGTTACGCAGGCTGTCACTTACCTGTCCATGGTATATCAATCCTCCTGCGACCAGTTGAAGCCCACTGCCCGACCCCCTGTTAACGGACCATTCATTTTCAGATGGGAAGTACTTGAAAACAGGTTTGAACAGGGTGACCAGCATATCCGCTATCACGATAAATACATGATCCCCACTTGTAAAATACCTGCCATGGTTTGTTTGATAGTCGACCTCCTGGTGGTCAAAAAAATTTCTTCCGGTGATGATGGAATCAAGAAATATCTTTTGCTCTTTCAAAACAAAGTTCAACCGTAATGCCTCACTCCCATTTTCATGTGCGATGACGATAAATTCCCCTGTCACGGTCTCCTGTATCTCAAATGTATTTTGCAGTGCCTCGAAATAAAGTTTGTATTGCCCGTCACAATAATCTTTCAACGTGTATTTCCCCCAGGGCGACAAACCCTCCTGGTCAGGTCTGGAAATCGCATGTAAATCAATATAAACCGCTGCGAGGCCATGATCTCCAGAGAACGGGTTGGGGTGTATCCTATCATCCTTATAGAATTCATTTCTAAAAAGCGTATCCCCTTTTTCATTGATAAAAGTCCAGTTCAGGGAATCAATTTCCACCGGAAAAAAAGCAGCATCCCGGTAAACCGTATCCCTCTGGTTCGCAGATTTTTCACCCGACTTATCGATATAATGGAACTCCGGATCCTTGTTCCGGTCAGATTTTCTTTTGTTAAGGGGATCCATGGTCACACTTGCCCTGCCATCCCTGAAGGAACCGATCATGGTATACATAGGGAGGATCACCGTATCATTCTCAATGTCAAGGTAGCCATAAAAATGACCGTCCCCTGAGAAACCGAGCAGGCCATCGCGGTAGCTGAACAATTTTTCATACATGATTGGGATGACCGGTTGATTGTTGTGGTCGATGAGTCCGTACAATCCTTTTTTATTCACGACAGCATATCCGTTCTCAAATCCGTAAGCTTCATCGTATTGTGGTTTTATCAGGATATTCCCCTTTCGATCTGTATACCCGTAATACCTTCCTTTCTTGACGACGAATTTACCTTCACTATAGTCAAAAAGCTGGTCATATTTGGGCGCATGGAGCACTTTCCCCTTACTGGTGGCAATTCCGAATTTTTCGCCATTCCCGATAATCCAGAGATCTTCTCCTCCGTAAAGTATAATCTCATAATCGTCCCTTGTCAACCGGTTACCATATCTGTCGATCAGCATCCATGATTTTCCATTTCTGGCTACAGCGGCGCCTTCGTAGTAGACCCCGATCTCCTCGTAGTCAATCATGGAAGAATAAATTTGGCCGGAGGTATCGATGACAGTCCAGCCTTTCCCGTTTATCGTCTTTTGAGGCTGTGCCTCAATGGATATAAAAAAGGACAGCACAGTCAGACAAAATAACTTCAAAAAAAGAGCTTTCGAAGAGGAAAAAACAAATCCTGCCATCATTGTTGGTAATCGCGGACAAATATAGGAAAATAGCCTTTGAGACAAATCAAAATATGCATGAAAGCCAGACCGGAAAAGTGACTCGGTCAGGAGTTTGCTTTCGTTATAAGTTTGCAGGCTAATTTACTTTTTCTCATTGTGCCTGATGGTATATTCCCGGGGCGTCATACCATATTCTTCTTTAAAACAACGCCCGAAATACGACAGGTTCCCGAATCCAAACTTATAGGCGGTTTCTGAAATATTGGCACCATCTGCAGCAAGGTATTCCGCTGCCCGTTTCAGTCTGATGTTGCGAATGAATCGGCTGGCCGACTGGCCGGTTAATGCTGTTAGTTTTCGGTGCAACTGCACACGGCTCAAGGCCATTTTTCCTGCAAACTCTTCTACTGAGAAATCTATTGCTGAAATGTTCTCCTCCACAATTCGGAGTGCTTTTTCAAGGAATCGCTGATCTACGGAGGTTATGTTCGTGCTGGAGAGCTGGATGGCATGGTCAAGGTTCTCAGAGAATTTTTGCCTGAGTACTGCCCGCTGTGAGATCAGGTTCCTGATCCTGCTTTGAAGTTCCAGGATATTGAATGGTTTGGCAATATAATCATCGGCGCCCGTTTCCAGGCCTTCCAGTTTATGTTCTATCGATGATCTTGCGGTAACCAGAATAACAGGAATATGACTTGTTCTGAGATCCGATTTTACCTTCTCGCACATCTCATATCCATTCATCCCGGGCATCATAACATCACTGATGATCAGGTCAGGAATTTTTTTCACTGCAAGATCATACCCGTCCCTGCCATTGTCAGCTTCTATCAATCGATAGAAGGGGGCAAGGTCTTTTTTGATATATAACCTCATATCCTGGTTGTCTTCAACGATCAGCAACAACGGAGCATCCTTTACAGACTTCTCATTTGACGTTTCTGAATTAATCTCTGTTTTAAACTGGTCATCCCGCGAGCCTGTTATATCGATCGTTTTCGCGTTTTCTTCTTCAATTTCTTCAGGTTGTAGATGTGCGTTTCCGGATGGAATGAAAAATTTGAATTCAGCTCCGGACCCCTCCTCACTTTTCACTTTAATCCAACCATGATGAAGTTCGACCAATTCTTTAGTCAGGGCGAGGCCGATACCTGTTCCCTCATAATTTCTGCTAAGGTTATCATCAGCCTGGTAAAACCTGTCAAAAATACGGTTGATATCTGAAGCGGGAATACCAACCCCATTGTCTTTTACTGTAACAAGCACACCATTTACCTGGTCCTGGATATCACTTATGCCAGTTCCAACGGATACTTCTATTTTACCTTTTTCAGCAACAAATTTGAAGGCGTTGGAAAGTAGGTTTCCCAAAATGATTTCCATTTTTTCTGATTCAAAGTATATCAGCGGTAATTCATTGTCCACATTTACCTTCAGTTCCACATTTTTGATATCTGCCAGGGATTCAAAGGAACGGACATACCGGCGCACAAATTCCCCGAGATCTTGTTCTCTTGTTTTCAGGGAAATCTTGCCGGATTCGAGTTTATAAAGGTTCAGCAGTTCATTGATCATGGTGTAAAGCCTGTTTGCATTGCGTTTCATCATGTTCAACTCACTTTTGTCACTATCGGAACCCGATGAGATCAATTTATCAAGCGGCCCCATAATCAGCGTCAGTGGCGTTTTAAATTCGTGGGAAATATTATTGAAAAACTGCTCTTTTGAGCGTTCCGATTCTTCAGCGCGTCGTTTTTCCTTTTCAATTTGTTTGTTCTTCTCTTCCAACTGACGGTTTGCTTTCCTGATCAGTTGAAACCTGCTAAAAAGTAACAATGCTAAGATAAACAGTATGGTACCGGCAATAATTCCTGCATTACGCTGTGTCCGCTCTTCACTGAGAGATTCCTGGTAGGCGAGTGCTTGTCTCAGCTTTTCTTCCTCCATTGCCAGGCTGTCGGCAAGAAATTGCTTTTCATACTCGTACTTAATTTCGAGCCGTGCAATTTCTTCATTATCCGTCATCCTGTCCAGGGAATCCCTGAAATAAAAATACCTGCCCTGGTATTCATAGGCAAGGGCCATATTACCCAGACCCTTATATGCATCGCGCAAACATTCGCAGGCATTCATTTGTTGTTGGACATAGTTATTTTCTTTAGCCATCGAATAAGATTTCTCACACCAACTCCTGCCTTCCCCATACATGTCGAATTTATTATGCAATGAGCCCATGTTAAAATACATATTGGTCACCAGTTTCAGCTGACCCGTTTCGAGATAATAGTCAATGGACTTCTGATAATAATCAATCGCTTTATCAAAATCGGAATTCATTTTATAAATATTTCCGATATTGGTATTGAACGATGCGATCAAACCTCTATTTGATAATTTCTCTGCTATTTTTAGTCCTTCATTGTAATAAGACAGTGCGGAATCGACCAACCCCATATCTCTGTAAGTAATCCCCAGTCCGTTCAGAATAGTTGCCAGACTATTTCTGTATTCGCTCTGACTGTAAAAGTGTTTGGCTCGCAGTAAATAATTGCGAGCCTTCTCAAGATCACCAGCCAGCCGGTAAGCCATGCCGATAGTGTAATTACTGATGGCAATTCTTCCCTCATTATTTATTTTCTCGGCTAACCTCAATCCCTCCAATAAATTGAGCAGGGCGTTAGGTGTATCATCTTTCTCAAGGAAAACTGTCCCTAATACATTGTAAGCATTCATCAGGCTGACAGTATCATGCAATTCTTTTGCTATATCTAAAGCAGCATAAGAAGCAGCTAATGCTTCGTCCAGCTGTCCAAGTGTTCGATACAACCACCCTTTGTTATAATAGAGATTCCCTGCAACAAGTTTAATTTGTAACGAGTCTGCAATTCCTAACCCCTTGTCATAATAGTAAATTGCATCTTCGTATTCACCGGCATAATATCTGTTTAATCCCAATTGGTCATAAGCCCTGGCCTGCAACTCAATATTTTCTTTTTCAACAGAAAAATCAAAGCTCATTTTGCAAAGGGTATAGGCAGAATCAGGATAGCGCGAATTTAAATCTTCGATAATTTCTACTATAGCATGAAACCGGGAGGTATCCGCCCGTGAGTTATCATTCCAAACAGCCCAGAGACTATCGCTGTTTATCGAATTGCCGCTGACAGAAAAAATTATCATAAAAAGAAACAGAAATGTTTTCCTTATCAGAAATCCTGGCAACAAAGCGAAATAGTTTAAGTTAATGCGTGTAAAAATACAAAGTATCTTTCAGAAAGTTAGCATCTATGATTTATTTCATGAAGAGAAAAAGTGAAACTTCCCTTATTACCTAAAGCAGATCGACCAATCTATCAGGCAATACTTAGAAAATCCTGTACTGAATTACCCAATTGCAGTACATTTAATTACAGCGGATATATCATTTAACGGGATGGTCCTCATGAAATTGTATGAGCCTTTTTTCCAGGTCGGGAAACTGGTTTCGGTTGACGAGTGAAACACAGGCCCGGATGCCTTCCAGACGCTCACTACCTGTAATAGCAAGTGAAATCGCACTGATCCCATAATAGATAAGATCATTCAGAAGTTCTTCACCAGACATCCCGGGATAGGAGAAAGTAAAATAGAAACCGTCGGCGATGGGATCATTTTCGTCTTTGTCATAAACGATCCTGAATCCATTATCAAGAAACAACTTTTTCATCACATGTGCCTTTTCACCATAGTCCTTTACAACCTCAAGGAAATTGTATTCCCCGTCATTCACCGCTTTCAATATGGCCGCCAGCGCATATTGCGGTGTGTGGGCTGTCCCTGAACTAAGTGAATAAAGCGCACCAAAGATCATGGCCTTACCGACTGTATCAAAATTATAAAAACGCAACAAGTCGGGTGCCTGCGTATCAAAAACCTTATCCGACATTACCATCATACCGATGCGCTGACCAGCATAACTGAACGCTTTGGAGCTTGAGATCAGAAGAACATAATTGTCGGTATAGTTTGCTACAGAAGGTTGATATGGAGCTTCTCCGGGTTTGGAATAGTCCTTCCTGAAATCCATCCCGAAATAAGCAAGGTCTTCAATAACGATCACATCGTACGCAGTAGCCAGTTCGCCAATGATCTTCAATTCCCTTTCAGTAAAACAGATCCATGAGGGATTGTTCGGGTTGGAATATAATATTGTCGAAACTTTTCCAGTCTTTAAATAAGACAGCAGTTTTTCCCTCAGCTTCTCCCCGCGGTAATTATATACATCAAATGACATATGATCCTGCCCCATCACCCTCAGTTGCTGCTTATGGACAGGGAAACCAGGATCGATGAAAAGGGTGCCCTCACGGTCCGCGTGCATCCGGTTCAGCGTCATGAATGATGCAAAACTTCCTTGCATGGATCCTACGGTAGGTATACAACCTTCTGTTTTCACATCAATATTCAGAAACAACCTGGCAAATCTGCGGATCTCAACCTTCAATTCATAAATACCGAATATATCCGGATAAATAGCCGGAATCCCCCTGTCCAGGGCTTTCTTCTCAGCTTCTATGCCCAATTGTGAGGGAGGAAGTCCCGGTATTCCCATTTCCATCCGGATATATTTCTCTCCCGTTTCCTTTTCAATTTCATCAACCAATTTTTTAATCTCACGAATGGAGGCAGTACCAACTGACTTCACTTTACTTTCCCTGATCTTATCTGAAACTACGTGGTAATCTATTGGGGTTTTCTTCATATCGTTGTTTTATTTTGATTCAGTGCCTGTTGAAGTCCGCCTTTCTGCTTTTAATTTTCATCTTTTTGTCCTGCCTGAACCGATAAGAACAAACCGGATTATAACATTCTGATGTACAAATCAATGCAGCTATTCTTCAATAGCCATTATGGTTGTTGAACTTTAACATTCAAATTTAGGAAAATTCACATATTAACTTTGAGAATTGAAAGCTTGATCTCACCAACGGGATGAATGGCTGAAGAAGAATATGCTCCCTGTTTCCATACATCAAATAGAGGCAAGAAGTCAGGCCGACTTTTGACATTATTTGTCAATGCGAATACGAGCATCAACCGCTGTGACCTCCCTGGCAGAAGCCAGCAAAGGGTTAAGGTCCATCTCGGCAATCTCCGGCGCTGTATGGGCAAGTGCTGAGAGCCTGAGGATGGTTTCAGTAAACATCTCCTGATTAATTCCTTCTTTTCCCCGTGTCCCCTTCAGTATGGGATAAGCTGCCAGCTGCCGGATTTCCCATTCTATTTCTTCTTTGTTCAGGGGAGACAGCAGGGTGCGGACATCTTTGAAAATTTCGATGAAGATGCCTCCGAGGCCGAACAGTATGAGATGCCCGAATTTTGGTTCTTTCTTCAGGCCGGCGAATAATTCGATTCCCGATAACATGGGTTGAATAAGCACAGCCTCAGCATCCGGAATTTGCATAAGCCTCCTGAAATGGTCCCGGGCTGCTGTGAGATCCTCCACATTCAGCACAACGCCGCCCACGTCGGTTTTATGCACGGGACCTACCACTTTCATCACTACAGGAAATGGTATCATCAGATTGATACTTTCCAACTCCTCATCAGTGGAAATTACTTTCTCAGCAGCCCGTGGAATTCCTGCTCCATCGAGTATTTGCTGCACCTGACCGGGATTCAGATACCCATTCTCAGCCTCTTCAATGACCTTCCGGATTTTGGATGTATCGATTGTTATGTGGGATGACTCCAATGTCTTGATCAACGGCTTTCCATAAATCTTTCCCAATGCACTGCCCAGTGACACCTCATCCGAAAAATAAACCCATCCCTTTTTCACAAATGCATCAATTTCCCTGCGGGCCGTTAGTACAGAAGGAAGGACAGGAAAGATAGGTTTTGCGGTCGTCCTCAATTTTTTATCGAGGACATCGTAAACATCAAAAATCTCAGACAGCCCGGGTGTTCCGAAAATAACGACCATGGCATCAATTTCCGGGAATGCCTCATTCACATAATCAATAATCAAACCCAGTTGCTCGGCTGTACCGGTCGCCAGGAAGTCGATGGGATTGGCGACTGAGGAACCGGGAAACAGTTGATCTTTCAGTTCGGTTGCCTTCTCACCCGTTATGGCAGGGACAAAAAGGCCTCCGTTGGAGAGTGAATCCGTAAGCATCACTGCAGGACCACCGGCGTGGGTGATCACAGCCATGTTTTTTCCTTGCAGGGGAGGATAAGTAAAAACGGATGCGACATCAATCAATTCCTCACGGCTATGGCAACGGACGATACCGGCTTTCCTGAAAAGCGCATCCACTGCCGCGTCGGGTGTGGCCAATGCACCGGTGTGTGATGAGGCTGCCCTGCTACCCGCTTCAGAGGCACCGGCTTTGATGGCTGCTATGCTGCACCCTTTTGAAATCAATGAAGCGGCGTGCTTAAGTAACATGTCCGGCTTTTCAATGGTTTCAAGGTAAAGCAGTTTGATGTTGGAGTCCTTTTCCGGGTCATAATGCTCATCCATGTGCCGGAGGATATCTTCCACACCCATTTGCGCGGAGTTGCCAACAGAATAAACATGGGCGAATTTCAATCCTTTGGTAATTCCGGCTTCCATGATGAAACAGGCTGTCGCACCTGAACCGCTGATAAAATCGCATCCTTTGGGGTCAAGTGCCGGAATGGGCAGGGTAAATACACTGGCATGCCGGGGTGTTATCACACCGATACAATTGGGACCTATCAATGATCCGCCCACCTTATTCACTGTCTCCACCAGCCTTTTCTCAAGCTGTTTTCCTTCTTCACTTTCCTCACCAAATCCGGCAGAAAGGACAATAAATGCCCGGGTGCCCTTGTGTTCAGCAAGATAGTCGACCAGGTCAGGGGTATACTTGGCCGCTATGGCGATCACAGCCAGATCGGTTGGCGGTAAGGCTTCCGGTTCCCTGTAACTCTTTATTCCCTGGACACTTTCCTCTTTTGGGTTTAATACATAGAGCTTACCTTCAAAATGATGGTCAACCAGGTTTTTCAGCACTTTTCCCCCGGGTTTGTGAATGTCATTGGATCCACCAACGACAACAATGCTTTGCGGATGGGTGAGTGCTTTGGTAATCATAAGGGTCTTTTTGATGAACCTTCAAAAGTAGGAAAAT
>JARRQC010000037.1:0-12674 GCA_037382165.1 bacterium
TGTGCCGTACCAATCCCGATACCTTCTATTTCCGTAAGCTCTGATTTGATCGTCCCCTTTTCAAGCTTCTTGCGGTGATGCGTAATGCCAAAACGGTGGGCTTCATCCCGTAAATGACGGATAACCTTCAGGGATTCCGATTTCTTATCCAGGTAAAGCGGAACGGGATCGTTGGGAAAATAGATCTCTTCCAGCTTCTTGGCGATCCCGATGATGGTGATCTTACCGTATAATCCCAACTTCCTCAGGCTTTTCACTGCGGCCGACAACTGGCCTTTGCCACCGTCAATGACGATGAGTTGGGGCAGTTTCTTTTTTTCTTTCAGCAGCCTGCCATAGCGCCTGGAAATGATCTCTTCCATCGAAGCATAATCATCCGGGCCTTTTACCGTTTTGATGTTAAAGTGACGGTAACCCGATTTATGGGGTTTCCCATCCACAAACTGCACCATCGCAGCCACAGGGTAATCTCCCTGGAAATTTGAATTGTCAAAGCATTCGATGATCTCAGGCAGCACCTTCATCCGCAAATCCTTCCGGATCTGTCCCAGGACCCTTTTTTTGTGTCGGTCAGGATCTGTCAGCATCGCCTGCTTTTCACGCTCTGCCTTGAAATATTTGGCATTCCGCTCACTCAGGTCGAGCAGGTGTTTCTTATCACCCCGCCGGGGAACGGTTATGCTGACATCGGGGAGGTCTATACCGGGATCAAAGGGAAGAATGATCTCCCGGGCCTGGCTTTCAAACCGCTGCCTGAAGTCCATCAAAGCGAAGCCCAGGAGGTCCTCCGCAGATTCATCCAGTTTTTTTCTGATCTCTACTGTATGGGCCTGAACGATGGCGCCCTGATTCACCTTCAGGTAATTTACAAAGGCCTTCTTTTCGTCATTTACCATCGCCAGCACATCCACATTGTCAATGGCCGGGTTGACAATGGTAGATTTACTCCGGTATCGCTCAAGGATCTCAATCCTTTCCTTTATCAGTTGTGCCTGCTCGAAGCGCATTTCCACCGCTGCCGTATCCATCAGCTTTTTCAGTTCAGCGATAACGGAACTGATGTTGCCCCGGATGATCTTCCGGACCTGATCGATGGTTTGCATATACTCCTCTTCTGATTGATTACCCACACAAGGGCCCAGGCAATTCCCGATATGGTATTCCAGGCAAACCCTGAACTTCCCTGATTCAATATTCTTTTGGGACAGATGAAGGCTGCAGGTCCGCAGCGGATAGAGTTGTTTGATGATGTCCAGCAAGGTTTTCATCATCTTGACGGAAGCATATGGTCCGTAATATTCCGACCCGTCGTGAACGATATGGCGTGTGGGAAAAATCCGGGGGAAAGGTTCTTTCTTTATGAGCAAAGCATCCAGTTCCGTTTCAGTGACCACAAACCGGATGTCCTTTGTCTTTCTGACCAGCATTTTCAGCTTTCCGGATGTCCGGGTCTTGGTAAAATAGCTTGAAACCCGCTTCTTTAAATCCTTGGCCTTCCCGACGTAAATGATCTTTTTCTCCTCATTGAGATATTGATAGACACCTGGTTTGGAGGGGAGGGCGCGGATCAGATTCCTGAATTCATTATTTTTTTCCTGGTTCACTGCCATACACTTCTTGCCGCAAAATTAGGAAAGAAAGGCTTCATATGATTTGTCAGCCAACGGGGTGTGTTTCGCTCTTGTGGCCCAATAGCGAGATGGTCAGCAGAAGTCCCAGCAGCCCGAGCGGAAAAAGGATATAGGATGGAATTCCGTAGGCTGCGGGCAGGCTTCCCAGTGCGATGGAAAAGAATCCGGTCAGCAGCGCATAGGGTAACTGGGTTCTTACATGTTCAATATGCGGACAGGAGCTGGCCAGTGAGCTCAGGATCGTCGTATCGGAGATGGGGGAACAATGATCCCCGAGTACCGACCCGGTCAGGACGGCAGCGGTGATATTATGGAAGATGGCTATCCCGGCATCATAATCCATCCCGTACTGCTGTGTCACTAACCAGCCTGAAGGCAGGATAAGCGGGTACAGTATCGCCATGGTTCCCCAGCTGCTGCCCGTGGCAAAGGATACCATGGCGGCCATGATGAAGGTTATGGAAGGCAGAAGGTACGGTGAAACGTCAGCATCCAGCAATAACCGGGATATGAACTCGGCTGTGTGCATATGTTTTGTGACCAGCGCCACGGACCACGCCAGCGTCATGATCAGAACCGCGGGCAACATGGTCTTGAAACCTTTTACCACGGCATCCATTCCCTGCCTCAGGTTCAGCAGCCTTTGCGAAAAGCTCAGTGCCAGTGCGATGATCAGGCTGCCAAATGAAGCCCACACCAACGCAAGATAAGAATCAGAGTTACCGATCGTATCGGACAATTTGCCGAAAAAAGAGAGTTCCTCATTGTTCCAGATCGCTACATCCCAGCCTGTATATAAAAGTCCGCCTACTGCACCGAACACGATCACTGCTACGGGAATGAGGGCGTTGAAAAGCCGGGGCCTGACTCCCCGGGGGATGATGATCTCATCGTCATATTTTTCCTCGGGCAGGTTTTTCGCCTCCTCAACAGAAGGCAAGCCCTGGCGCGCTCTCGCCTCCGCTTTGAGCATGGGTCCGAAATCGACTCCTTTCCAGGTGATGATAAGGATAAAAGCGAGGGCAAATACAGGGTAGAATGAATACGCCAGCGAGCCGAAGAATACCCCGTAGGCCGATTCGTCAAGACCGAGATTGTTGATTCCGTCCTGGATATAACTCAGCTCTGCCCCGATCCAGGTGGTGACGAAAGCGATGGAGGCCACCGGTGCTGCCGTGGAATCGATAATATATGCCAGCTTCTCCCGGCTGATACGCAACCTGTCTGCCAGCGGCCGCATGGTATTTCCCACCACCAGGGTATTGGCGTAATCATCAAAGAAAATGATCACCCCAAGCATCCAGGTGATGAAAGCCCCGGAACGTGGACCCCGTGCATATTTTGAAAGGCTGTTGACAACTCCTTTCATGCCCCCGTTCATAGTGATCACGCTGACTGTTGCGGCAATGACCATCGTAAATAAGATGATGGACAGATGGTCGCTGTTGTTGAGCGAGCGGATAATGTAAGTATCAATAACACCCAGGAATCCTTTGAAAATGGCGACAAAAAAACCGGAACCCTGGTAAAAGTAAATGATGCTGCTGCCCATCCATACACCTGACAGCAAGGCACTGTATACTTCCCTGAAAAGCAAGGCAAAAAGGATAGCAAGCAGGGGAGGGATGATGGAAAGCCAAAGGGGGATGGGATTCACAGGTTTTGAAAGGCGAAGGTCGCCAATCCCGACCGACAGTTCCTCGGGTGCAGGAAACTGATAGGCAAGCGCGGTTTCACCATGTGAAAATGTACAGCTGTATTTCTTGTTATTCAGGTAAACGTCAATGGTCTTGCCTTCATAACGTAAAAAATCGTCCTCATGGGTTATCCGGATGACAATGTCCTGTTCCACCCCGCGGATGATGATGTCAGGAAATTCAATATCAAAATCCTGTCCTCCGGCTTGGATTTCGGAATCCACGTTTCCCTGCATCGCGAAGGATAGGAAAAGAAGCAGTATCAGGACGGGGAAATACCGGATGCTATTCAAGTATCTGATGGTTCAAATGTGGTGTGAAAATAAGAAAAAATGTGGGATGGTTAAGTCTCCTGCAGTGCTGCGGTCAGCTCAATGAACTGTTCTGTCGATAGCTGTTCCGCCCGTTTCTCATGGTAGGGAAAAGTCTTCATGTTTTCCGCTAAAAGTGGCTTGAGCGCATTTCGTAACGTTTTCCGGCGCTGGTTGAAAGCCGTTTTTACAATTCGTGTAAACACTTTTTCATCGCATGCCAGTGAATCTACCTGGTTACGGGTCAGGCGGATTACAGCTGATTTCACCTTGGGTGGTGGAAGGAATACCTTTTCGGATACGGTGAATTCATAGTCGATGCTGTACCATGCCTGCAACAGAACACTTAATATGCCATAGGTTTTGGAACCGGGTTCGGCGACAATCCTTTCCGCTACCTCTTTTTGTATCATGCATACCACTTCAGGGATACTTTTCCGATTTTCAATCACCCGGAAAAAGATCTGGCTTGATATATTGTATGGAAAATTACCTATCAGCGCAAAAGGGGCGGGTATTTGTGACAGGTCCATACGCAGAAAATCAGCCTGAAGGATGGTCAGCCGATGATCATTAAAATGAGCCTGAAGAAAAGCTGTTGATTCGGGGTCGATTTCAACCAACGTCAAAGATTGCAGGCCTTTACTTTTCAACAGGAACGAGGTGAGTACACCGGTTCCGGGCCCTAGCTCACATATATTTGGGTGGCCATCACCAAGGCACCGGACGATCTTGTCGGCAATGTTGCGGTCATGCAGAAAATGTTGTCCCAGATGTTTCTTAGGTCTGACCATAGGTTAAGGTGTCCCGGGGAAAGGGCGCCAAATGGATTTCAGTTTACAAACTCTTCATCTTTCCGGAGCATTCTGTAAAGCTTTCTGGCCTCACCCGCATAGATGCTGTCCGGGTAATCACGCATCAGCGACATGTAAATATCCATGGCCCCGTTTTCATCCCTGAAAGAGAGGCGATGGATCTCCGCCCGCCGGAAAAGTGCGTTGTCCGCTTTGATGCTTCCGGGATAATTCGTAATCAGGCTGGCATATAGGGAATCGGCTTCTGTGAATTGCCCCGATTGCTCCATGATCATCGCTTTCTTATACAACAGGTGCTGATAGGTATAAAAACCGCTGCTCGTTCCGGAGACATGATTCATGATGGTCATAGCTGAATCATACATCTGACGGTAGGCGAACAGGTCTGCCCTGCCGAATTGCCTCACCACCTGTCCTGTTGTGTCTTCACTGCTAAGGTCCTTGATAAGCAGTGACAACTCCAGGGCATCATTGGCAATCAGCTTGGAGGTAGCTGATTTGAGTATATCCAGTTTAGCGAGTGACCAGTTATATTCTCCGATAAAATAAAACAGCCGCGCATTCCTGAATTTCGCTTCATGCCCGATGGGTTCGTTTTTCAGGTCCTGTTCCACCTGGCTGTAAAGAAGTGTAGCATCCCAGACTTTATCGCGAAACAGCAGGATATCGGCAAGTTCAAGCTTGAGGCGGGCCTGGTCCATCGCCGGCAGATTGCCGATGGAAAGACCTTGCTCCAGTAATTCAGAGGCATTGTCATATTCCCCAAGCCGGAAAGCTTTGATATGTGCCAGGGGCTGAAGAATACCCACAGTACCCGTGTAGATGGTCAGCTCTTCGAGGGTTTTCTCTCCCTCCCTCTCCAGTGACCGATAGGCTTTCCTACTCGTCGAGGGATCCGCTTCAGCCATCCTGACAGAAGAAATATAATAGCCGACACTGGCTTCAAGGTAATAGGGGGAAGATTCCTTTTTGTCCTTCACATATTTAAATGCTTTGGCTGCCATCTCGTAATGCTGACCGGTAAAACAGATATCCGCCAGCTCCAGCATTTCCTCCTCCCGGTTCTCAAAACGCATATCTATGGCCCGGGCCTGCCGGTAAGCCATATCGTAATCTTTGGTTTGCATGACATGCCACAGCAACATCTCAGCATAGACCAGGTTGTCAGGGTCCGACTGCGCCTTTTCCAGCAGTTTTCTTTTCAGTATGGAGGAAAGGTTGTCTTCAACGTCTTGTCGCATCAGGGATTGCATACGGTTCCTGATGGTCTGCATATCCTGGGGGTACATGTCGAGGTGCTCCAGGTAAGCATCGAACATTTTTTCGTAATCACCGGTATATTGGTAGACCCTGGCTTTTTCCAACTGGTAGTTGTTCTGTGTGCCGGGTATCATCTGGGCGCGGTTGTACACTTCAAGTGCCTGCATGAAGTATCCCCTTCTTTCAAATGCGGAAGCGATCCGGATGATCTGGTTGCGGTCGTCAGGCAACTCCTCGATTATTTTCCGGGTCATCTTTTCCGCCTTGCGCGAATTCCCATTGTTGTCATAGACAAAGATCTGATCCACCTGGTACTGGTAATTGCCGGGAGTCATCCTGAGTTGACGCCTGACCAGTTTGTCGGCATTCCTGAAATCGGAGAGGTAGATGTAACAATTCAGCAGGTAGGTATAATAATACTGACGCGGATAATGCTCATACAATTCCTCGTAGATGGTGGCTGCCTTTCCAAATTCACGTGCAGAATAATAGCTCAGGGCCAGCTTTTCCTTTGTCCTGACCGGGTCCTGGGCGTTCCTGGGCATATTGATCACCGGCGGGTTCCCCTGGGCAGTTCCGAGGACGGGAAATCCCAGCAAAAGAATCCCAACAGTTAGGAGCAGGATGTACCGGTATTTATTTTTCATTCTTTTTGTTCCTGTTTAGACTGTCCAGCAGGTCAATGATCTTAGGTGTAAATTCCCTGTTTTGCTGCATGTAGTTCAGTATCTTATTCCTATTGAGATCTATTCGTTCCTTCAATTTTTTTACCGACGCCGCTTCCTGCGCAAAATAGGCTTTTATCAGCGCTTTGTCCAGCTGGTAATGATCAATATCGTGCTTCAGGTCATGCAGCTGATCCCGTGAATAATCAATTTCACTTAGGATTAACGGATGATCACGCCAAAATGTTTTGTATTCCTTATCAGAATATTTGTTGCTGATTACCAGCGAATCAATTATGGTGTCCTGAAAACGGGACAGGCTGTCAAGGTATTTTCCCAGGCTGTCGTAAGCGTTTACGATCGCTGCGGAATCAAGAGCCTTATAATTGCCGGCCATCTCTTCCAGCGCATCGGACAGGCTGTCAACCTTCAGGCTGTAATTCCTGTAGAACCCGACTTTGACACATCCGCTGAGGAAAAGGAAAAACAAAACGATGACAACCGGTCGAAGCATCAGTCAATTTTTTCAAAACCTGTATACGGTACCAGGATCCCGGGTATGACAATCCTGTCTTCCTTTTGGTTGTTCTCAAGCAAGGCAGCTACAATCCGGGGCAGGGCCAGGGCGCTGCCATTCAGGGTATGTGCCAGCCTCGTTTTACCGTCACCATCGCGGTAGCGCAGTTTCATCCTGTTGGACTGAAAGGCTTCAAAGTTGGATACCGAGCTGACTTCCAGCCACCGCTGCTGTGCAGCCGAATAAACCTCAAAATCATAGGTAAGGGCGGAAGTGAAACTCAGATCGCCGCCGCAAAGCCTGAGAATGCGAAAAGGTAAATTGAGTTTTCGCAGCAGACCGGCTACATATTCCTTCATCTCTTCCAATACCTGGTAAGAGGTTTCCGGTTTGGTGATCTGGACGATCTCCACTTTATCAAACTGGTGTAACCTGTTCAGGCCGCGGACATGTTTCCCGTAGGATCCTGCTTCCCGGCGGAAACAGTTTGAATAAGCCACATTTCGAACGGGAAGGTCTTCATTTTTCAGGATTTCGTTGCGGTAGATGTTGGTGATGGGCACTTCCGCCGTGGGGATCAGGTAGAGGTTGTCCTCGCCGACGACATACATTTGCCCCTCTTTGTCAGGCAGTTGCCCCGTACCAAAACCGGAATCCTCATTGATGAGCAAGGGTGGCTGGTATTCCTGGTATCCGCTCGCGATGGCCTCATCAAGAAAGAAATTAATGAGGGCGCGCTGCAATCGCGCCCCTTTTCCCCGGTAAAAGGGAAAACCGGCTCCGGTCACCTTGCTGCCCAATTCAAAGTCAATGATGCCATATTGCGTAGCCAGTTCCCAATGAGGCATGGAAACATCACCGAGTTCGGGAATTTCCCCTTCAGAAAAAATGATTTCATTATCCGCTTCAGTTGTGCCGGATGCCACCGACCCATGGGGAATGTTCGGGAGTTCCACCAACACTTTATCAAGCCCGGCCTGCAATTCCGACAACTTCTGTTCCAGGGCCTTTGACTGCAGTTTAAGGTTGGTAGATTCAGCCCTGACCTTTTCCGCTTCCTCCCGTTTGCCCGATTTGAACAGGGAGCCGATTTCCTTTGCCAGGATATTGGCGCGGGCGAGCATATCGTCCAGTTGTTTTTGCGTAGAACGCCGTTCCTCATCCAGGCGGATGGCTTCTTCCACAAGCGGGCTGGCATCCAAATTCTTAACAGCCAACCGTTCAATGACCAGGTCTTTGTTTTCCCTGATGAATGATATCTGAAGCATAAATGGTTTTTTTACAAAATTACTTTAAAAATAGGAGCGGGGAGTGGAAAGGTGAATGGTTTGATGGTAATATGGTTCAATGGTTTTATGGTTGATGGTCAGGGGTGTTGGTGTTCCTTGTTTCCAGGCCAGGGTTCCTGGCTTCGGTATAAATTTCCTGGGTTACCCCCATATCCCTATTCCTGCATATCCTCATTTCCCTGAAACGCATATCTTAAAAAATCAACCATTACAACCCTTTTACTCTTAGCTACTCAAATCGCCATTCGCCAATCAAAAAGCCCGGCCTGCAATGCAAACCGGGCTTTATATTTCGAGCAATAATGCTTATTTCGATTCTTCTACCTCTTTGGGTATGACATTGACATAGGATCTGTCACCTTTCCTCTTACGGTATTCGACCACACCGTCAGTCAGGGCGAACAAAGTATGGTCCTTGCCCATTCCGACATTCAGCCCGGCATAATGGGAAGTGCCACGCTGCCGTACGATGATGTTTCCTGCAGTGGCAAACTGTCCTCCGTAGAGTTTTATACCTAATCGTTTACTTTCCGATTCACGTCCGTTATGGGAGCTACCCATTCCTTTTTTATGTGCCATTTCTTTCTAGTTTACAGTTTAAACCGTGATCTTCTCGATCACCACCTTACTCAAATCCTGGCGGTGGCCATTGGATTTCTGATATCCTTTTCTTCTTTTCTTCTTGAAAACGATCACTTTGTCACCCCGGAGGTGAGAAACGATCTTTGCGGTTACGCTGGCGCCTTCCACATTGGGTGTGCCCACCGACACTTTTCCTTTGTTGTCCACCAGCAATACCTTATCAAAGGTCATCTTGGCGCCTTCTTCACCTTCCAGCCTGTGAACAAAGACTTCCTGTCCTTTTTCCACCTTTAACTGCTGTCCGGCGATATCTACAATTGCATACATGCTTTCAAACTTAAAATTAGTCCCTTTCGGATTTAGCGGGTGCAAAAATAGAAAAAATATTCTTCAGACAAACATTTTTGATGAACGAATTTAAAATTGGGGGATGGGGGGTACAATTGTTGAAATGTTTGCAATTGTTCATCTTTCACCTTTCACCCTTCATCGTTCACCATACATCGTTTATCTCTCATCCTTTTTCTCAACAACAACCTCGTACCCAGGGCAAACTTCCTCCTCGGGCTGGTGTTGACCAGCAGTACGCCGACAAGAATAACCCCGAACCAGAGCGCATAGGAAAGTTTGAAGACTTCACCGTCAATAATACCCCAGAGAATGGCCACGATCGGGATCATATAGGTCACTGACGCAGCAAAGACCGGGCTGCTGACCTTGATCAGTTTGTTGAAGGCCACCAACGCAAGGCCGGTCCCGATTACAGATAGTATGACCAGGTAACCCAGGCCGGTGAGGTTATCCGGATCATCAACCAGTTTATGCGGGATATCGGAAAAAAACAAAACATATACTAATAAGGGTATACCGATATAAAAAAAGGTAAGTACGGTAATTGTCAAAGCATTCAGCTCTTTGAGATATATCTTTATCCAGTTGACATTGAAAGCATAGCAAATGGTAGCCAGGACTACAAGCAGGGCGTATTTCACATCAAAGGAAAGCTGTACCTGGCTGTTGGCATAGATCAATCCCACGGCACCGGCAAGCCCGATCAGTACACCAACTACATTATACCACCGTGTCCTTATACCGAAGAAACTGATACCCAGCAGCAGGGTGAACAACGGGGTGAGGGCATTGAGCGTGCCGGCCAGCGCGCTGTCAATTTTAGTCTGTGCGATGGCAAAAAGGATAGCCGGTATCAGACTCCCTACCGACCCCGAGATGATAAGGTACCACATCATCCGCTGGCTTATTTTCCGTAACATGTTGAAAGCAAAGGGCATGACGGCAAGAAAGGTGATCACCACCCTGAGGATGCCGACTTCCGCAGCTTCAAAATAAAGCAATGATCTCTTGATCAGGATGAATGAGCTGCCCCATACGATTACGAGGCCAAGGAGTATTGCCCAGGAGTACAGGTTTTGCCTGCTTTCTTTCATACCTTATTAATAATCTTGCAAAACTATAAATAAGACAATCTGTGCTGCGAATTGACTTGTATAATTCCAATCAGAAAATAAAATGTAAGTATATGATATACAGATAATAAATAAAATTAACACCCGCAGTGTGAAAAAAAGTGTAAAATCTTTCCTGAGGACATGCAACTAAATAGGCCCTAAATGTTATCTACATATATAACAGCGCAAAATACCTGACCCATTGCATGAAATCACAGCCATCAAAAAATTCAAAAATTTCTTTGATTTGTTGATATTATTGCAATTATGGGTATCTTTGGGCTTTTAATAAGGGATATACAGAATCATTACTGTTGCAGATGATGAGATACATTTTTACCTTTATTTTCAATCAACAGACGCGTTCTGTATGTTCTTGTTTAACTAACAAACCAATCACCTAATCATTATGAGATGTAGAAGTCCTGATTTCCACGACATTCCTCCTTAGGAAAATCCCTTATTTTGTAACCAATAACAATGAATAACGTAAAAGTTAAATATTTTTGGATAAATCAGATAATGTTTTACTTTTGCCCGTTTTGGCAAAAAAGCATTGTCAGCTTTATTATTATATGAAAACAACAATTAATCAATTCTTTAACAAAAACAATTTTCTCATGAAAAGTTTTACTAAGTTTTATGTCTTGATGCTGGCCCTGCTGGTTTCTGTTGGCATGACTGCCCAGGTGAATGAAAACGCCGAGCAGTTCGAACAGCAGAAGCTGGAAGCACAGCGATGGCTCGACATGCATGGTCCGACCGTCGAAGTGCCCGCGCCTTCATCCAGAGAAGTAGCTGCCACGGGAGATGATTGTTCCGATCCTATCGTAGTCGACTTGGGGGCTCTGCCTTTTAGCGACATGGGTAACACCACATGCGGTCGTGGCGACGATTATGACGCCACCTGTATGGGGTCTTACGACGGCGGGGAAGATGCTCACTATGAGCTTCAGGTTCCCGGCCCGATGTGGATTCAGGTAACATTCGATCCTGTTGACACCTGGTCAGGTATCGCTATCAAGGATGCCTGCGGTAACAGTGGGACTTGCCTCGTGCTGAAAACCGGTTCGTCAAACGCCGAACGTATTTTCAAGTATGAGTTCACTGCAGCAGGTACTTATTACATTCAGGTCGACACCTGGCCCAGCCCAGACTGTACAGGTTACGATCTGACCATCGAGGAATATACTCCTCCGCCGCCGGCAACTCCGATCACCAGCTTCCCATTTGAAGCTGATTTCGAAGATTGCATGTTCCCATCAGAAATTCAGGCCAAAGCCGGTGACAATATGCTCAACCGTGTAAGGGCTGAAGCAGCTTATGATGGTTCCAACTGCGGTGTTATGATGGAAGGAACTGTCTACAGTTACTATTACTATTCTTCTACCTGCCAGACTGGTATCAATTACAACATTCCGCCTTCAGAAGGTGGAGTGGCTTCAGGTAGTTACGGAAACCACTGGACCAAGCTGGTCATGGATGTCCGTCCCGACGGAACCGCCGGTTCACTCCAGCTGGATTTCGACTTTGAACAATTCTATTCTTATTCACAGTATTACAATGCTTTCCAGGTTTGGGTAAACGGATCTCCGGCCACTGAAAAGGAAACGCAGGAAAATTGCTTCCGGACAACCGATGCAAACGGTGACGGCTGGTCATAGATGATCTTTGACCTCTCTGCATACCAGAATGATGCACAGATCGACATCGAGATCGTCTTTATCGGCGCTTACGGCTACCAGTACTATCAAGGTGGTGACGTAGCCATGCTCGATAATATCCGTGTATGGTATGTTCCTTCCGGAGATGTGGAAGGTCACGCCTATGATGGCATGAGTAACCCACTTCCGGGTGTGGAAATAGGATTCCTTGCTGAAAATCCACCTTATGCACCTGTCTTGACAGATGCTAACGGTTACTACAGGTTCAGCAATGTACCTACCGAACCCCAAGATACCTGGGGAATGTATGGATTCCTGGATGGTGTTAACTATTATGAGCAGGATGTTACCTTCATCACCGGACAAACGGTTACGGTTGACTGGAACATGGCTGAACCTCAAATGGTTATTACTCCTGCAGTTCTGGAAGAAACCATGAACCCGAACGAATGGCGTGCCGTTCCGATCAGCATCACCAACGGTCCTACCGGTGGTCCGCTGCACTGGACAGCAGAGATCATATTCGGCGATCCTCCAATGAAAGCAGAAGGAACTTATATCGTTCAAGATGTTAACGATCCCAATACACCTAACTATGCAATGATGCGTGGTGGTGACCCGGAAGGTTCAAAGATCGCCTTTGAATTGCCTGAAGGTTCGCGTACCCTCTTGTGTGGAGAAGGTGCTGTATTCGGTAACCCGCTGCAAAATGGAACCAACGCATACACCATCAGCAGCCCCTATACCTGTCAGCAACAATTCCTGGACGCATCAGCG
>JARRQC010000038.1:0-32982 GCA_037382165.1 bacterium
GTAATATTTATCGTTGTAAATATAGTTTGCATTTCCAAAGTAAGAAAGGGTATTCCATTTTCCGCCTGCATAGCTGATGGAGTCCATGATGGCACCAGAGCCCAGGCTGGTAAACTCGTCAGATGGAGTGTTGATGGCACTTCCGTAATCAGTTTGAAACTGATTTGTTTGCAATGCTGCACCCATCACGAAGTTCAGTTGATGAACATAATTAATGAGCTTGCTGAATTCCAGGACAGTCTCATTGGTAAACATATGTTCCTTGGAAACCTGGAGAGAAGTCTGATTGATCCTGTTTTTATATCTGACAATCCCTTCAGAAGGGATGAAACGGTTTTCCCTTAGCCTGAAGTAATCCATACCAAAAGTGGTCTTAATTCTCAGTGAACTGGAAAAGTCATATCCTGCGCTGACTGTTCCAATGAACCTGTTCACCACGTTTGAATTCTCCAAACCCTGGATCACTGAAAGTGGGTTGCTTTTCCCCAGAATATCAGCAGAATCCAAAGGGTGAGACAGGTAGGACATGTTATAGGGTTCCAGGATAGGGGCTTTGGTTGTGGCCAGGGTGATGGGATTATAGATGGATAATCCCTGGTCGTGTGCACGGACATTGGTGTTGGTATAGGATATCCTGGATGAAAAAGTGAGTTTACTTGTGATCTGGTAGTCAAGATTAAACCTGGAAGTGAGCCGATTCATCGATGTATTGTCAATAATGCCGTCCTTGTCGGTATATCCCACCGTAAACATGTATTTTGAAATTCCGTCCCCTCCCTTTAGCCTGAGGTGATGATTGTGGGTCAGTGCCGGCTGAAATATTTCGTCTTGCCATTGGGTATTGTTGTTAAAACGTTCACCTGTACCATCCTCAGTTAATTTATCAAAAACAGCACTGATCTGTCTCGGCGTCAGATCATCGGCGTAACCCAGTTCTTCCACAAGCATCCTGTATTGAGAACCATTAAGCAAGGGTAAATTGGTGGGAACCATGCTGAATCCAACCTGGCTGGTCAGGTCCAGGGTGGAAGCTCCCTGGCTTCCCTGGTACGTATTGATCAGAATGATTCCATTAGCTGCTCTTGCTCCATAAGTGGATGCAGCATAGCCATCTTTCAGTATCGTAATGGATTCAATGTCTTCTGGATTGATATCTACCAGCGGATTATAGGGTGTCCCTGGTGAAAGTGTATTTTCGAATAAGTCGCTTTTCAATATAAAGCCGTCGATGATGTATAATGGTTTATGGCTGGTATGGATGGAATTAATACCACGAATGTATACTTCAGCTCCTGAGCCCGGGAAACCAGAACGTTGAATGACATGAGCACCTGTGGCCATTCCCTGTATCATGGTTTCAAGAGACTTCGCATTCTGGTTCCGAAGTGAATTCTCATCCACCCATGAAACGCCTCCAGTCAGATTTTCAATGGCTTTGTCTCCATATGCCACATGGATGGGATCCTGGATCGATCTGAGTCCATTCTCCACCATTTCTATGTTCACCGTGGATCTTTCCCTCAGGTGCAGCTCCTGGGATTTGTATCCAGGAAATGAAAACACAAGTGTGGCATTTTTATCCGGCACATGTATTTGAAATTTGCCCAGACTGTCCGTCACCGTTATCAGGCCCGGAACCTTCATTACCGCAACGTTGATATCACTTAATTGATTTCCTGATCGCATGGAAACCACCTGGCCGCTGACCACGAGCAGGGTGCTATCCTGGGCATGAAGGGCGGCAGACAGGTTTCCGCTGAAAACCAGCACAATCATGAGCGATCGGAATAGATTCTTCATGTCTCTTAATTTTGTCATGAGCCTAATCTGTAACTGGAGCCAGTTTGATATAATCGTATAATCCATCACCGTTGGTGAGATGAGTAAACTTGAATTGGTGATCGCCCAAAGTGATGAATTCCCTCTGGCCGATGAGTATTTCATTGGAATCTGATTCTTCTGTCAGGTCGATTTCTTCACCGATGGGTGTTCCGTCAATGTAGCACTGTAGCTTGGCAAAGGCCGGGTTGGATGCATATCCCAGGATGATGTTGTAGGTCCCGGGTATAACCCTTTCCACCTTAAATGAGATGTAGTTGGATTTCTGAATGGCATTATACCTGAGCAATTGATCCTGCGACTCAAGATATACTTCGGTTCCTGGTGTCCAGTTGGCCAGGCTGTCCTCGTCCACTTCAAATCTTTGTGTGTTCTCGTTGTATACGATCCCATATTCACATTCCCTGATAACGGGCTCGAGCTCCAGGTCCTCTGGGATGAACAGGACCTGGTCCAGGCTGTGCAGGACACCATTCCGTGCAAAAATATCACTCTCCTCTTCCACAAGCCTGGTGGCATGGTAGGTTCCGTCATTTCCCCACCACTGGTTAAACACCAGGTCGAAATCAATGTTGGCGTTGATGCTTCTCCCGTTTAGTGTGACCAGTCCTTCATTCTGGATCATGAAGGAAAAGATGGCTCCTTTTAGCTTTTTCCCCTCAATGATATGGTATTCAACAAAGGCATCCAGATCGGAATCCCGGTCCGCCAGCTTATTTTTCAGATCAGAAATGTTTTGAATTCCGGCTGACTGAAACACCTCATCGCTTTCGGCAAAAAAGGTGAAGGTTTTATTCAGCTTCCCTCTATTTAGTTCAACCAGGTTGGCTATGTCATTATGCCCTGTTTCGATCAGGGCATTTTCGAAAATGCTGTAAGATGATTCTTCCTTTATCCATTGCCATATGGTAAAGTTAGGAGGGATGAGCACGTTTTCCACATGATGGACCACCCCGTTGGTTACGCGCCTGTCCACCTTATACATCCTCGACTTGGTATTAATGTGAATGGAACCGTCACCCTTGGACATATCATAGACGAGGTAGGTTCCCTGGGCTGTGGTATCACTTGAAAAACCGGGGCTCATATCACTGGTCAGGCGTTCCTTGTTGAGGATGTGATAGACGAGCAATTCCCGAATGCTTGCAGAATCCAGCTCTTCGATTCCTGAAACACCCTCCTTTTCAAAATAGTCCTCGAATCCTGCATTTGAAGGAGCAAATAGGGTATAGGTCCCATAGGAGTTCAGCATACCCGAGAGTCCTGATTTATCCATGGCTTCTACCAGGGTGGAGAATTCTTCCCTGTTCTCTTCGATCTTCAAGTAACTGTACACCTGCTCCTTGGTAGGATCTTTATAAATTTCACCAAGCTCGGATTCGCAGGAAGTACCGATCAAATTGCCGGCCAACATGATCGCTGACAGTACCCATCCCGGATTTCTCATGGCGTTGTGGTATTTGTTATTGAAAATCATAATATGGATTCTGCTCAAGGCTCTTATTGATTCTTAGCTCTTCATAGTAGATGGGCAGAAACCAGCTTTCCGGATTGATCACCCGTTGACTGATTTCCACATCATCCCACATTTTCAGGATCCGGTACACCAGATACTCTGATCCGTAGTTCAGGGAATACCGTAACAAATCATACCAGCGCTTTCCTTCGAAAGCCAATTCCCGCTTACGTTCTTCAAGGATCTGAAAAGCCAGATTCTCCCTGGAAATACTCGCATCCAGTGGGGGAAGGTCAGCTCTGGCCCTGACCAGGTTGAGTTCCTCCACACTTTCACCTACTTTACCCTGTTGATTCAAGGCTTCCGCTTTTATCAGGTGCATTTCGGAAAGGCGGTAAAAGATCCAGTTGCCATCACTGAAATCCACTGACCGCCTTCTTGATATGATCAGTCCGCTGCCACTGTATTTCCAAACGATATTATCCCCCGAAACGGTAGCATAAGACCTGTTTTTTCCTCTGAATGCATCTTCGGTACTCAGGTTCTCAGACCAGAATTCCACTTTGCCTGTTTCTGCGCCGAGCGCTACTGAATATGTGGGCGATTCCCCTTCAGTTGAGAACCAGTTCACCAGCTCGTTGAATTCCAGGAATGCAGCATCAAATTGAAGCTCGAAAATTGATTCATTGGAATTTCCCGGGTAGAAGAGGTTGAAAAAGTCAGCGCCCTCTTCCATCTGGAAGGATCCGGACTGGATCACCTTGTCAGCCTCTACCAAGCACTGCTCATAAAGGTCGGGATCTTCCATGCCCATCCACAGAAGTACATCTGCTTTCAGTGCATGGACGGTCCATTTCGTGACCCTGCCATGATTCTCGACCGGATTACCATAAGAAATTCTGGCCATGTTCTCCGCATATTCAAGGTCCTCCAGGATCTGGTTCAAAATTTCCTGACTGGTATTTTTTGGGAAATAATACTCTTGGTCATCTGTCGCATAGGATGCGGTGATCAGAGGTACTTCTTTAAATGTCCTTACCAGGTAAAAATATGCCAGCGACCTTAGAAAATAGCATTCTGCCATCATGGCTTCCATTTGTTCGAGGGAAAAATTATCGTCGATCTCCTGTGCAGCCTGTGCATTCTCAATCACGGTATTGGCGCGATTGATCAGCACATAAAAAGGCTTCCAGTTACAAAGACTGTTGTACTGGCTGATGATTTGCTGATTGAGATCTTTCGCTTCGTTTCCTCTTTCAACAACCAGCATATCTCCCCTGATCTCTCCCCAGAGGATTAACTTATCCAGGCAATCCTGAAGTTGATCATAGCAACCCATTACTGCGGCCCTTACATCTTCTTCTGATTGCCAGAAATCGCTTTTGATGAGGCCATCATATGGCTTCCTTTCAAGGAGACTGTCACAAGCTGGGAGCATTGCTAATCCCAGCAATACGGTTGTGAGTATCGGTATCAGTTTCTGAAAAGCTTTCATACGTTCTTTGTTTTCAATAACTAAAAAGTCAGATCAAAACCAATAGTGAATATCTTGGGGAGACTTGTTCTCGCATTGTCCACGGCCACTGCCAGTGGAGAATCCCCATCCATGCCTATTTCTGGATCTGCTCCAGTATAATTTGTCAAGGTGAATACATTAAATGCGGAGAGGAATATCTGGAGGTTCTCAAGCTTCCAATTGCGAACCAGGTTGTCTGGCAGGTTATATGAAAGCGAGGCAGTTCTCATCCTGATATAGGACGCATCTTCCACAAAGCGGTCAGATCCTTCCCAGTTATGTCCTTGCTCATAAATAGCCCTGGGAATATCGGTAACGTCTCCCTGCTTCCTCCATCTTCTCAGGGTTGCCGTACTCTGGTTGTTCTGGTTGTACAGATTTTCTGTGCGCATCCTGGCTATATTGATCACCTGGTGTCCCACCTTGTATTCAAAAAAGACCGCCAGGGTAAAATTTCTGTAGGAGAGGTTGCTGGAAATTCCTCCAAAAAACTTCGGATTTGAATCCCCGATTTTTACATAGTCCAGTTCATTGATCAGACCGTCATGGTTGATATCCGTATATATGGCATCCCCCCCGCGGAATGTATACCCGTTTCTATTGTCAAATCTCATGTATTTGGGCAGGCCATCGAAATCATAAATAATCTGGCCATCGGCATCCCGGGCAATGGCATCCTCGTCCCTGGCGTATACGCCTTCGCTCTGCAGGCCGTAAAAAGATCCAATGGCATCACCCACACCCGCCCTTACGATATACTTATCCTCGATCCTTTCTCCATCCACCGGAACCCCGTTGGATAGTTTCGTGATAAAATTGATGTTTCGGGAAAGGTTGACGCTTACATTCCAGTTCACGTCCCCCTGAAGGACATAGACCTCCAAACCCACGTCAAACCCTTTGTTTTCTATGTCTCCGAAATTCTGCAATACTTCATCAAAACCGGTGGACCCTGGAATTTCCTGATAATATAGCAGGTCCTTGGTAGTCTTGATATACCAGTCGTTGATGAGGGTAATGCGGTCATTCCACATGGCCAGGTCAAATCCGATATTCTTTTGTACACTGGTCTCCCATGAGAGGTGGTTCAGCTGGATGTTGTCGGCAGCTACAGTGGAATAGTTCAGATACCTGCCCCTGCTGGAGTAGGTTCCTAAATAAAGATAATTGCCCTCTGGTTGTCTCCCATTGGCTCCGTAAGATGCCCTGATCTTTAAATCCGTAATGAAGGTCACATTGGACATGAAACTCTCAGAAGAAATCCGCCATGCTCCGGAAAAGGCTGGAAACCAGCCAAATCTGTTCTCCTCTCCAAATTTGGATGACCCGTCCCTGCGGAGTGTTGCAGTAAGCAGGTAGCGATCCAATAATGTATATCGCACTTCCCCGGTCAGGGAAAAAAGGGCATGATCCCCCCTGGAGGAATTTAATTCAGACCACCTGCTGCTGGCGTTGATCCTCTGCAGGTATTGCGAACCAGTGTTACTGGCACTGTTGTAGAACTCATCCTCTTTGGAGATTTCCAATGAGGTCACAAATGTACCGCTCAATTCATGTATATCTGCGAAGGTGTTCTGGTATGCGAAAATATTCTCCTGGGAAAAATCGGTATGGCCGTTATTGGCATAACTATTGTTATTGACCAACTCGTTCCCCCATACCAGTCCTGTGGCCTCAGCCGGAATAAAGCCAAAATTGTCGTTATCTCCGAAATTCATGGATACCCGGCTGGTAATGTTTAAGTTCTTTATGGGATTATAAATGGCAAATACACTAGTAGTAAGACTATTGGTTACGGTGTTGCTGTTACTGGAATGCGCAAATGCGACAGGATTGAAAGTGCCATAATCCTGTATATAGGTATTTTGTGGATTGAAAAGTGTACTGGTATTGTTTCCTGCGCTGTCCTGCTGATATATGGAAAGGTTGGGTGCCTTGGTAAAAGCCATGGAATAAGGATTGTATTCATTGACTGAGGGATTTTGGAGGCGGCCCCTTGCATAGAAAATGGAGTTGCCGAACCTGAGTTTATCTGATATCCGGTAATCCAGGTTGAATCGTCCGCTCAAACGGTCGTAACCGGTCTGGATAACAGAACCCGGTTCGTTGAGGTAGGAGAGGCTGAAACTGTAAGCAGTATAATCACCCCCCCTGCATTTGGATCATCCCTGAGGTAAGGCAGCGCATCGTTGTCGTCCACTCCGGCGTGCTGGTATCCTTCAAGTTGAAGGATTTTATAACTGTTCCCACTGTTGAGAGGAATGTGTTTTGGTGGGGTACGCAGACCCGCACTGGCAGTAAAATTGACCCTGGTTCTTCCCTTTCTACCCCTTTTTGTGGTGATTATCACAACCCCATTTGCAGCCCTGGATCCGTAAATGGCGGTGGCCGATGCATCCTTGAGTACGTCTATCTTTTCTATGTCATTGGGATTAATGTCAGCAATGGGGCTTCTTTTCCGGTTGGATATGGCATCTCCGGCTTCACTTCCGTGCGAAAGGTACGGGACTCCATCCACGATATAAAGCGGTTCACTTCGCCCGGATACAGAAGTGTTTCCCCGGATTCTCACTGTAACACCTGACCCTGGATCTCCGGAATTGGTGATGATCTGGACTCCCGGGATCTGCCCCTGTAGCATTTGTTCCACCGTGTTAATGGGAGCCGATGCTAAATTGTCCACTTTCAGGGATGAAACAGAACCCGTGATATTTCTTTGTTCAACAAGACCATATCCTGTGTTTACCGGGCCTTTCTTTCCTATGGCCACAATCCGGACTTCCTCAAGGCTTTGGACCGATTCTTCAAGTTTGATATCGATTTTGCGTCTACCATTCACGTCCACAATCTGGGTGGTATGACCGATGTATGAAAACTGTAGCCTGCCGGTGGGAGGTACCTGAATAGAATAATTTCCTTCAAGATCAGTCGCTGCTCCATCGATGACCCTGTTATTCTGATCAAGCAGTGCAACAGTGGCAAAGGGAATCCCAGCACCGTCGGTGAGTGAAATGACTTTTCCGCTCACCACGATTTCCTGTTGAGAAAATACATCCACGGGCAGTTGCAGGATGAGGAACGTGGCAAGAATGGCGCTGAAGGTTTTATACATTAGCTTTTTCATCATACAAAACTTTATTCTTCAATGGGTGGGTATAAGATTTTGTCCACCTGTTGTATTACCCCTGTTATGCCAAGTACATTTCCGGTTCCAATGACCTCTGCATCCGCATTTATCGTCATAATGGATCCACTGATCTCGACCTCGATATCATCACCAAGCATGGTTTCATAGAATCCGTTTTCAGTTCCGAATGTGAAAAGCGGTTGGTCATAGGTTTCCACAAGGTGGTAATTCAACATATCCTTCAGGGAGTAGGAAGTGTCCGGAACAAACTGTTCCATGGCTGTATTTGTTGGGACAAAAATGCTGTGGTAGGTTCCGTTGGAAACACTGACATTGAATTGATCAAGCAGCTGTTGATCAGCGAGTGCTTTTGTAAAAAGGGCATATTCTTCATTGGATTCCAACAGTGTCCGAAGTGATTGGATTGGTGGGACAAGGATCCCATCTACCTTATGCACATAGCCGTTGGCTCCAAAGTCATAGGTTTCAGTAATGGATACAATGTTTCCTGCTTCATTACCAAAGAATTCCCCGTTCTTGGATTCGATCCACATGTAGTTCTCCGTTTCGTAATACCTGTCTTCCAGATCAGCTACCCCATACTCTCCCCGGATTACATGATATTCAAAGATATGCTTCAGCTCGGTACTGGTCATGGTTTTATTATCTCGCTTGAACCGGTTCCGGTTGGGTTCATAGATAATCCCCGCCTCAGCAAATTCTTCATTGGGAACTGCCAGAACAGTCTTTAGGTTGGTCTCGTCATCCAGATTGCTCAGTTTGCTCATGATCCCGGCCTTCTCCAATGCTTTGCTGAATATGTAAAAATCATTGTTCAGCAGCAGGGGTCCGGAGACCGAACTTAGTTGATCCGGCAACAGCACATCATCCAGAAAATAGACCATTCCATTGCTGGCCAGCTTTCCGGATGTAACCATGGGGTATACGTCTATGGTTTTATTAGGAGATGCGATGGTCTTCACACCCTGCTGTAAATTTTTATCCCAAAGGCATTCTCCACTAACGTGGTTGAGGAACAATACCGAAAGTGTTGAATTGGGAATGGAGTCAAATGATCCTCCAAAGCCTCCTTCAATCACGCCGAGCAACGGAGCAAGCACTTCATCCGGTGGGACAAATACTGTATACAAGGCTGCTTCTGCGGCCAACTGCACCAATTCGTACTGTGGAGCTCCGAAGGAAATGTTATAGAGTGAATCGCCTTCAACGGTGACCTGGCCGGAAGGTGTTGTATAGGTCAGTTTATCCATCATCTGACTGAACAGTTTGGATTGTTCACTGCCGTGGATGATTTCATCGATCCTTTGCGGGGGTTCCACCACCTTGGATATTCCGTGAAGAGCACCATTTTCGGCATTCAGATCTATCAGGGACGAATCTCTTACGATGGTGGAAGCATTGATATTGATCTCATCGGCATCCTTTCCATAAACTATTTTGTAGTCGTTCAGGTAGTTTCCTCCCAGCGGCGAGGTTCTCTCCAGGAGTTCCCTCACGTATACATTTACATATTTGTTGTCGGTTATTACCAGCAAATCCCTGCCCAGCTTATCCTGAACTGCGTATCTGGGTGCAATGCACCGTGTAAGGTACCTGGTATTTTCGGGCTGATAGGTATCTTTGGGATCGAAGGCCTGATCATACCAAAAATCATATTGAAACCGAAGATCAAACAAGAGGTGGTAGTTAATCAGCATACTCAACTCATCTGGCGGAATTTCTTGGATGGAGCCAATTCCTTTTTTGTTGAAATATACCTGAAAAGCTGAATCAGTGGGAATGAATGCAGAATAGAGGCCGGAAGCATCAATGATGTTGACCAGTTCCGGGACCAATTCGATCCCCTGGGCGAATATGCTAAATTCAGGGGTTTTCTTGATTTGGGTATAAATGGGATCTGGCGAATCGCCGGGTGGATTGTAGTAGTCAAATGGATCGGAGCACGCTGGAATCAGCAAAAGCATAAAAAGGCCTGCAATAGACACCCGTCCCGCGAGGATACCACGTCCTGGCTTCATGTTTGTCAGTTTTAGGTGAACGCATTGCCCTTAAAAGGGTTGCGGTGATATATATGGGTATTATATCCTGACTTACTTTCTAAAGTTACGTTATAAAGATATAACTTTGCTCCGATATGAGTGTTTTTGATCCTTGAAATTGCATCCCCTCCTGCCTATTTAGAACAATTCTATAAACATAGGCGACATCGCGCTGTTAGCTGGTAAAATGGGGAAAATCCGAATCCCTGTTATCAGGGTGCAAAAACCACCAACATCGAACATTGTTGGTGCAATTTTCATTATGCAGTACCCATTGATCCGATGCATTCAAGTTTATGTTCAGATTCCAGGATCAGGATAATGATTCTATTTTATTGGCTTTGCTAACTTCGTTTTTATCGGAAGTAAGATTGGCATCGTCGAATGTGGTATCGCTTATACCATGGCCAATGGGGTAGAGGACTTCTCCTTGATAGAACCACTACGTATGTCCTTAAGTGATGTCATATTCATCAATAGGAGCAAGGTTTTCGAAATTGCGAGAAAAAGTCACCGGTAATTTACCGCCAGGATTAAATGTACCAAAAATGACTTCTGCAATTGCAGTACCTCCTGCTTGTCCGGGATGCCAGGCTTCATTCAAAGCTTCCAGGGTTACGTAACTTTCAGATAGATGGTCTGACATAAGGACGGAAATCTCTTCGAGAAGCATACAGAACTTCTTTTTGTAATTGTTCCATGGCAGATGACTTTCTCTGTAGTAAATTATTTAAAAGGACCTTAGACAAATATGTAACTATTTTTATACCTTACTAATATTAAGAAAAAAACATCAAGATCGCAGCATTGAGCATATCTGCGACATGAAACGCTTTGATCTCGTACCAAACCGAACAACTATGAAAAGATTGATCAAGGGATTATGGATCACTGCATTACTATTCAGTCATGTGTCTGGCAGATCAGCTGAACCTGATTTTATCGTCAATGAAAGCCTGATCGGATACTGGAAATTCGATGCGGTAGAGAATAGTCGCACCAAAGATGAGGCAACAGGCAGGATGGATTTTATTGAAGGGAATTATAAGCTGGTTGAAGGAATTAAAGGTAAGGCTTTGAAGTGTGACGGATTTACTACCACGATAATTCGTGATGCGGAGGAGGTGCCAGAGATTTCCGGAGCCTTTTCCATTGAAGCGTGGATAGCTCCCCAGGCCTATCCATGGAACTGGTGCGCCATTGTCAATCAGGAATTTGAACATCAGAGGGGTTTCTTTTTTGGTATAGACGCGGAAGGAAGAATCGGATTTCATGCGGCCGTGGCCCGCCAGTGGAGAGAATGCATCAGTGATGTGAAAGTCCCGTTCATGAAATGGTCATATGTTGTTGCAACCTTCGACCCTGAATCAGGTATATCGCTGTTTATCAACGGAGAGAAAGCAGGATCTCTGCAAGTAAGCGGGGATTTGTTGAATGATTTTGAAAAGGAGTTACAAATTGCCAGAAACCATAGACTTACAATTCCTGCTTCACTGAACCGGGGAGGTTTTTCCAGGGTTCCGGCTTCCTATTCATTCGATGGTCTGATCGATGAACTTAAGATTCATCCTCTGGTGTTAACCCCTGATGTGATCAGGAACAGCTTCATGCAACAGACCCCTTTAAAAGAGCCCGATCTGAAATGGAGAAGACTACCGTCCATCAATACAGATCACTCGGATTTCGGAGCCTATTACACCAAGCTGAAGTATGACGAGGACTGGGACGCGCTCTGGAAAGATGACAGATACCCGGACATTGTAGTCACCTTCCCGGGAGAAGACTATTCCATGGTATTTTGGAAAGGGACAAACTACAACCTCAACCTGGTGACTGAAAATGGCCAATGGACCGGCGATCAAAGTGTGGAGACGTTCGGCCGCATGGGATGTATGGAACATATGTCGGATAAGCAGAACAGGTATAGCCATGTGAGGATTATTGAAAACCACAGTGCAAGGGTAGTGATTCATTGGCGCTATGCCTTGTCACCAACTGGGGCGACTGGGTGGATGAGTATTATTACATCTACCCTGACGGCATTGCCATCAGGCATTTCATGATTCACGGAGTAACGGATGAGGATGAATACAGCGTTTCCGAACCAACCCTATTCAGCAATCCGGGAGATAAACCCGAGGAGAACATCATGTTAGAGGCTGTGAGGCTTGCCAATCTGAGTGGAGAAGTGAGTTCTCATTCCTATGAAACCTGGCCTTCGGATAAAGATGGAAATTTCCAAGATGCTGTGGATGATCCGGTTATTGCTACGCTCAACCTTAAATCCAGCATTAAGCCGTTTTATATTTATGAACCTGGTACCGGAATTACTCCTTACGGGGGTGGCAGACGCGAAATAGACTACAGGTACTCCAAATTCCACTCACGGAATCATTGGCCTGTTTCACAGGTACCCTGTGATGGCAGGTTTGTTCTTGCAGCCGACCGGGTAACAAGTTCTGCAATCACTTCTGTCGAACCTGTTAAAAGGCAAAGAGAGAACGACAACGCATGGGTAGGATGTTTTATAATGGGCTTAAGCGACAAGCCTATTGAGCAAATTGTACCCCTTGCCAGATTTTGGTTACATCCACCGGTCATTGGAACCGATAGCAAAGCATATGCTTATGAGGGATTTAACAGAGATGAACGGGCTTATTATTTTTCAAAAGAAAATGAACTTGCGAATGACCTGTCGTTAACGGTATATGCATGTTCTGAACACCCTCTGGTGCATCCAGTCTTCGTAATAAAGAAATGGGGACAGTACAGTCTGGAGATAGAACAGGACGGCAGAAAGCTGGAAGAAGGAAACGATTTCACCTATTCTGTACGCAGGTCGCTGGATTCAAAGGATCTGATCATATGGTTCAACTTAAGTACCCAGGATGATATACATTTAAACCTGACAGCAGGGCAGTTTTAATCTGTATTATAGCTAAACCAGTTGCAGTACGCCATAAAGAATGTTTTAGCTGGTTAATGCCAGTTAAACTACAGGTATTTAAGTAGATAGAAGTGTTTGAGCCATTACACAGCCAGGCATGTTGGCACAAAATTTTCTACACCCCAACTTTTAGATGATTTTAATTAGGAATGAATTTAAACTTAGTTGTTTCACTTGTTTTCATTCTGACCCATGGTACCAAATCAATACCTTCTGATGTTTTTTCATGCCCCATTTTAAGATCTTTACCCAGAGACATTTCTTTGTCATTCATTTCCAAATGCCTTAAACTTCCTTGAAGAATTATCTAAGATAGTTAAGGCTCGGAATCTACGGCTATCGTAAAGTTGATCAGAAAAACAATTCATGCTCCAACACTGATCAATAGAAATGATTTCTAGACGATCCATGCGATGCGCAGCTGCCCGTCTTCGCTTTTAGTACCAAAGTGACCGATGAATCAGAACAACCAGACAAGCCCTTCGAACAGAAATTGCACAATCATCAATTAAGCTTTGCGCTAACATCTTACTTGGGCTAATCTTAAAGCTTTTTTTAGAGTGTCAAGAAGCATCTGCTTATCCAGGGGGAGATCACTATTCTGGTTCATTATAATTTGGATTTTACCTTTGATAAGTCTAAATTTCATATCTTTGATTATAAACTATTGAATTTGAGTACTAACCAAAATTAAACAGATATGAAAAAACTTTTTACTCTAAGTATGGCAATGTTTTGTTTTGTTGCCATCATTGCACAACCTACAGAATCGGGAAATGGATTTCTGGAAACATTTGACTATCCAGATGGCACCGTTTACGAAGATGTAGCCTATGAGGGCATAGGAGCTGAATGGCCTGATGGATCTGTTATTGAAGATGGGAAGCTGAAATATGATCTACCTGATGAAGAGGAAGGTGCTATTGGTTTATGGGAACTTGCTATGGATCTATCGGAAAATACGGAGATTACATTTATGTACCAATTTCCTGAAGGCAGTGAATTTGGTATTTGGGTTGAAGATGCTTCTGGAGCTGGAGGTGAACTATTTCCAGAAGATTTAGAATTGGGATTAAGTGAATTATCGGAATACACCCTCGATTTGACTGCTAGCGAATATGAAGAAGTAGACCTGACGCAGGTTGCAGAAATCTGGATCATGTCTATCGCTACAACCGCTGGAACATTTTACCTTGACAGTCTCGTGATTGGAGACGGATCACTGACAGGAATATCAGGCAGGCTAGTTAAAAGCGGTTTGCAGGTATACCCTAACCCTGCTTCTGAAGAATTCAGAATTGATTCGGATATCAATTCCTTGTCTGTCTATAATTCAATTGGTCAGATAGTATTTTCAGCGGAGGATTATCAGAAGGGATCATCTGTTGATATCAGTAACCTTGGGAAAGGATTGTATGTCATCAAAGCTGATGACTTCATTCATAAATTATTGGTAGAATAGGCCCTGTTAGGGTTAATGTAAATTTAAAAGTTAAACCCAAATTGCATGAAGTGTGATGCAATTTGGGTCTTTTATTTCGCTATTCTACATAAAGCCCTTTAGATCAATTTAATTGATTATTATCCTTTTAAAATCTATTCTTGTAGTCTGAGGGGGACAGGTCAAATAGTTACTTAAAAGTTGCACTACTGTGGACACCCTCCCTGATCCACAGCAATTGATTATTAAAAGCCTCTAATTGTATGAATTCAAAGCTATGGAAGAAGGTTGGTGCTATTTGTGGTAGCAATTTCATTTAGAGTAATTGAATTAAACACATTACTCGCCAAGATTAAGCTTTAATTCAATTGTTTTACTGACTCTCTGAATTTCAAGGTAGGTTGCAGGAATACCTGTTTGGATTTGATCTCTTCATTATTGATTAGGCTGAATAAAAGCTGGACGGCTATCTTACAAATATCATTTAAAGGCTGCGCTACACAGGTGAGTGGTGTTGAAAGGTAATCTAGATAGGGATGGTCATCAAAAGCAATCAGGGATATATCTTCAGGTATTCGAAAATTGCATTCTTTCAGTGCTTTCATACAACCCAGTGCAATGGTGTTGCTCAAAGCGAAGATAGCCGTTGGTATTGGCTTGTTTTGCAATAATAACAATGTTTCGGTATATCCGTTTTGAACTGAAAAATCATATCCGGAAATACTACTGGTATTAATCCCCTCCTCCTCCAGGGCTGCCTTGAATCCTTTGATCCTGAGTTTATTCGGCATAGAGGATTCTATTCCCTGGATACATACAATGTGGGTATGCCCATTTTTGATGAAGTGCTTTGTTGCCTTGTAGGCCCCCTGGTAATTATCCGTCGATACAAACGGGATCTCTAATCCTTCGATGTAACGATCCAGGCAGACAACCGGTATCTTCAGGTTTTGAAAAAGCCCGAGCTGAACCGCACTATTGCCGCAGGGTGCGATGATGATCCCTTCAACATTCCTGGAATTCATCTGCATCAGTTCTTCCTTTTCTAACTCCGGATTTTCGTTACAATCACTGATCAGTGTTGCATAGCCCATGTGCTGTAATTCCATATTTATCAATCCGGCGATACGTGAAAAATAGGGATTCATTAAGGAAGGAATGATCAATGCGATGGTCCTCGTCCTGCCTGATTGAAGATTAACGGCGATCTGGTTGGGTATATAATTCAGTGCTTTGGCTGCTTCAATTATTTTCTTCTTAGATTTTTCACTGATCCGGTATTGCTTTGCCTTACCATTCAATACCCGTGAAACAGTCGTAATGGAAAGGCCAGTGCCTTTCGCAATATCTTTAATATTTGTCTTCCTTTGGTCCATGCATCATCTATTGCAGGATGTGTGGTATGGAGCGCCTGCTTAATCCCAGCTTCACAAAATAGATGCCTTTGGAGAGATTAGTCAGATCAATGGTGGAGATCTTATTCTTCATGTTCTGTATTTTTACCACTTTCCCTGTTTGATCATGAACTGTAATAGTCTGATCTTGCTTTCTCGGACTATTTCTATCTTCTATGTGCAATATCCCGGATGAAGGATTTGGATATATTGAGACATTTTCAATCCTATTGCGGGTGCCGATACCTGCTGTAAAACTACTTTCAAAAGCACCCGCATCAGGTGCCTTACCCTGCGGTACGGGGTTTCGGTCAAGGTCATATGTATACCTGGATGCTTCTGCCATATCGACAGCAGGACTACCCTGGAGTAAGTGTAAATCACGCTCTTCGAAATTTACAAAAAGAGGATCGGCGATGATCTCACCCTTCCCCGGGGGATATCCTTTTGGATTGGACAGGCTGTTATCCACCGAATAATAGATATTATCACTGGTAGATGACCCGGGATTTTCCCATTCAAAAGCTGTTACTCCATTTGCCAGGACAAAAATATTATTGCGGATAGAGGCTTGGGGAATGAGGTGATGAAGACTGATGCACCAGTTATAATCCGTATTTGCAGGCAGCACCCTTAGGATAGTGTTGTTTTCAATAATTGCATCTGGGCCGATGGGTCCGTCAATAAACCACTGGTAATCATCACTGTAATTATAACATATTTCTATACCACCCCAGGTGCAATCGTCGCATTCAGAGTCATCGTATGATTCAAGAAAACCTTCGTTTCCAAGACTGATATTATGATGTATCCTCCAATTGGTATGAATTCCCTCATCATCAAGCTCGATGGCACCCCCGTCAAAACCGTAATTATTTGGTGCCAGGAATCCCTCAATAACATTGAATGAGATTTCACCATTATATCCGGCCCCTACAATTGCCATTGGCCCCCACCATTCATTGATTCCTCCTCCCGGGGCATGCATGTAGTTATTTGTAATACATACATCGTGCGCATATAATCTTACTGCAACACGACATCCCTCAAATTCACAGTGCTGAATGATAATATGATGATCCTGCCGGTTGAAAGAGGCAATACCCGCAACAGTGCGAGGCCCGCTGAGGCCACAATTATTTATATATAAGTTTTCAATGGTGATATGGCTTGCTGAAATGCGAATTGCATTGCCATCATTTATCTCCGGATCAGGATTGCTTATGGCCGGCATATCACCTGAGCCATAAGCACTGAAGACGATTGGATCTGCTTCTGTGCCGGAAGCACTAATCTCGAAAGTGCCTGACCAGCTTGAACCCCGTTCAAAAAATACCGTATCACCCGGTGATAAATTGTAAGCGTTTATATTTTCGAGGGAGTTCCAGGGTTTTTCAGCACTGCCGTCGCCATCTGCTAATCCGCTGACAGAAGAAACATAGTAATTCATTGGGGTTTCTGCCTGACTGATAAGCCGATTCTCGCTCTCACTGGAGCCATCCGGGCAGATGCCTTTCAGTTTATCTTTATATTCTTCTATGCTAATTATATGTCCATGCAAAGAATATACATTAGCCAATAAGGCCAGTATTAATAATCTGCTGATATTATTCATAATTGATATTATATTGTGATACAAAGTTTCAAAATAACTCAGCCGTTTTTGAGCCTCGCTAGAATTGTATTCTGAATTGCCGTTGCAAGGGAATACGCCGTACGATGTGCCATGAATAATTTCCGGTGAAGATGATTTCATTCATTATTCGATACCAAATGAATACACCTTGGCCTGAATAATTTCAATTTTAAGGCTGATATTTTCTTCTTTGATTTCTTTGTCAAACTTGAGATATTCATCAGTTATCGAATTTGTAATAGATTCACAAGCAGCAATTTGCTCTCCATCGCTATTCAAAAGGCTGACATGAATTGATCCGCCCTTCTCAACATCAGCAGTGAGTTTCAATCCCCCACCTTTGTATTTGAATAACTTTGTTGCGATAACACCTTTCTGGTTTTTATTTTCCTGAACATATCCGGCAAATCCATCTGGACGCAGGGTTGCCAGACAAAGAAAACCATTTCTCCAACCGGAATGTAGCCAGTCGCTGCCACCATAATAGAGCATTATTTTGTCATCCAGAAAAACAGGAGAAGCACATGCGTAAACGCAACCATAGTCATAGTCCAACTTCTTTTCGGAATTCGGTATAATTGGAGTACCCTCATCGATCCGGTACCAATTTCTGGTATCAGGACTCCATGTTAATTCAGTCCAGACTCTATCGGTGCTTTGCTGATAAATAGTTAGCAATCCCAGATAGACCTGCTTATAATAGAATATAGGCATTGAGTAAGTTTGTAAATCCTTGGTTGTTCCATGTAAAACCACCTCTTCCCTGGTCCAATCTATGAAATTGTCGCTTTCAATGCGCGCTACTTCTCGACCAAATTTAGGTCCCCATGTTCGCGTGATCCCTATATATTTATTTAATGTTGGAGCCCAAATTGCATTATTATGGGTATCGCCAGCAACTTTTACTCCTTTCACCTTCCTTTTTTCACTCCAGTGAATACCATCGGCAGAGAATCCTATCGCCATCCCCTGAAAAATCACTTTGTATCGCTTTGCTGGATCATTCTCGCTCAAATCCTTCATCACTCCTGCACCATGAGGACCTCGCCAAACAATATTGTTTCCTTTGCTGCCATTGTATTCAACCAATTCCAGAACAGGTTTCTCCCAATTTATTCCGTCTTTCGATGTGGCATAGCATATTCCCATTTCCCTTTCAGGGTGTTCCCTATATGGTACAGCTCGTTCTTCCAGTGTCATTCCATGGGCAGCATAATCCACAATAAACGGTGAATACCAACACTTGTACATGTGCTCTTCCTGATCAAAAATTATATTTCCATATAGGTTGTCGATGCGCATCTCCCATGCCTTTTCCTCTCCAAACAGGGGATTGGCATCGTGTTTTTCTACTTTTCCAACTTCCAGTTTTACATTCTTTGTCGTTTCGATAATGCGCTTATCCAGCAATAAAAACCTGGTGGAATCAGGAATACATTCGCCCTTTCCAATGGCTCAAAACATGGATAAAGAAAGGAGTATTACTTTGGTGTTCATAAGTAATTTGCAGACTAAAAATCGCTGTGAATAATGTAGGTTATTTCACCGTAGATATCTTCATCAAAAATGTCAACAAAGATCTCCTGAACAGATACTAATTTTTCACCATCGTAAAAGCCTTCAAAATTGGCTACCGGGTCATCATTGTCCCAAATTTCCCAGCGCACCCGATCTCCTTCCTGTACATACTCAACAAACATATCTTCATTGAATTCTCCGCCGGAAATGCTTGCTTCTTCATAGCCAAATTGTATAGTATGATCAACCCCTGCATAGCTAAAGGGGATTGTTTTATCCCTAACAGAAGGTGATTCGGTTCTCCGAATTTCAACCCGACCTCCATTTTCAAGAATTGCTTTTTTTGCTATTGCCGCTATCCGTTCTTCAATTTCCGAAAGGGGAGTAGCTATTTGCACATCATCACGGGTAAAGCAGACATATTGATTGTTAAACTCTTCAATCATTTCCTTGGGAAGGCACTTCGTTCCCTGGATCACTCCAATGAGACCGGCACATGTAGCTGCCTGGTTATCACAATCATATCCTGCACTTACCGCTATACCAACCGTTTTCATAAAATCACCTTCGCCATACAGTATGGCCATAATACCGCATAATCCGTTATTCAGGGAAGACACCACGCTTACCGGCGCTTCATACGAACCTTTTTTATATCTGTAATATTTGTCATGAATCATTTTTCGTGTATCCCGCCAATTGTCATTCTCTTGGTGCCATTTTGCTACATCCCGCATACCTTCGGCAAAAGGACCTTCGTTGGGGACGGCATCGATGGCCATCTGCACCAGTTTTTCAACATCCTTTTCGAAAAATGCTGCACTGATCATGACACCATATGCTATGGTTGGATGTGTACCCCAGTCGTCGTTGGTAATTCTCGCTCCCCACAGCGCCCTCTCCCCGGCCTTTTTTGTCATACCGGGATAGAAAGCACTCCATATTTCGTTGACCAGTTGAGGATCGATCTGAAACCAGTTCCTGTTGTTTTCCTTGCGTCCTGTTTCGGGGGCAACTAATCCATGGCTCATCAGGGATCGTGCTGTTTGATTAGCCACCCAGATTCTCCGGTTAATGTGCCTTTTCCACATTTCGGTGATCTCTGGATAGGTAAGGTCGAGACCATATTTTTCCACGGCATGCAAAGTGATAAACTCGATATCTGTATCATCATCTGCAATGGCACCTTCAACAGCATCCTTGAAAACAGGAATGAATCCGCGCCAATCGTTCCTGTTTAAAAGAATTGATTCATCGTCTTTGTACGTATAGATCCTGTCAACAAGAAAAGGTACAGGTTCGTCCACATACATGTTTTCAAAGGGAAGGCCATAATAGTTGCCGACCAGCTGTCCGAGCCAAAAAGCCAAAATTTTATCATTAAGCTCTTTTTCACTTATAGCTCTCTCCTGGCAATGAAGCTTGAAGGTGAATACCAGAGAGATTATCAAAATCCCTGCAATTATTTTTGAATAGCTCATGATACAGTTATAAAAGTGACTAAACAATTCAATCCTCTATCAATGTTTTCCTTGAATTATGCGAGCGCATTAAACGTGTCGAGCCCGTAAACCCAGTTCCCCGCAGCTTGTTGCGAGGAGAGTCAATCAGGTCATTCGATTATTGAGAGCATATCAATGGTTTTCTCTGTAGCCTCTTCATCACCCTGAATGATAAGTGTATGAGCGCCGGAGCTTAATCCCTGCTTTTCAAATATTTTGACATAGTGTTGACCATGGGTATGATGGTTTTCCAAACTGAAATCGCCATAAGAAATCCCATCAAGAGTTATTGTTACATTACCTCCTTTGGCACTTCGGTAAGCATAATATTGAACTGCCGTTCCAGTGAAAGTTAATTCAGCTTTACAATTTTCGTAACCAAATGCAAGTGTTGCACCTGAGGCGTTCCAATTATTCTTTTGCGATTCAAATCCCGTAAAAATCCATCGCGGATCATTGTCTTCAATGGTAAGCCAGGGTACATTAGTTTCAGGCACGGCTGCTGCGGTAATATCGGGATCCATTTCAGGGATCATCCAACTATCTGCTTCGATGGAGCCACCCATCGCTCCTTCGACTACATCATCAATGATGCCAAGTCCTCTCTCAGCCATGTCGGTAAAATTATCCAACGGTATGGGCATATTATAGCGTGAACGTTCAATATAATACGCATCCGAAAAGTCAGTCTTATTGAAATGGGACTGAAGTCCCTCATGACCGTAAAGCAAACCCAGGAGGCCACCCCAGGTTGATGTTGGATTGTCTGAATCCCATCCACACATGCAGCCAATTCGAATGGTCTTTTTATAATCACCTTCACCATAGAACAGGCTTACCATGGATGCGGCAAAGTTTATACCTGAATCCCATGGATACTTGTATGTATATCCCGCAGTAACGGTATGTTGATATCGCTGTGCTACCTGGTCCCTGGTTTTTTCCCAGTTATCCTTATCAGGATTAGCCTCGTATGCTGCTTTGACAAAATCATACATGTCAGCAATATAAGACCAATCGGGTATTCGCCTCCGGGCCTGTTCAGCCAGCCAGTTAACCTGATCTTTGCGGGATAGAGACTGATCCACAGCAGCTACGAGGGAATGCATGATGACGTAGAATTCCGAAGCCCATTCTGAATGAAGATAAGCGGTAGTTCGAATGGGAAGATGAGCAATCTCCAGCGCCACATCAGGACGAGCGGGTGCCAGTGCTCCAAATATTTCAGTCGTAAGCTGCGCGTCAATCATATCCCACATGGGATTATTTTCGGGCAATGAGGTCGCTGGAGGGATTGCCCCATTTTGCATTTGGCCGAGAGCAGATAAATTGGATACCCAAAGCTTCGGCAATCCGATATGGTTTTGCCAGGCTTCGCTTATTTGTTCGCCTGTTAATTTGTACTGATGATTTGATTCAATGGCATGCTGGTATACGTATTCAATATCAGTATCATCATCAGCTCCCCACGGATCCTGGTCGAGTACAAAATCGTATTTTCCAGGACCAAAATCGTCGTCGGTAAAAAATGGAAAATCAGTGCGCCTGTTTTCGGTTGGTAAACCAGTCCAGTTGGCAATACATCCACCCAGCCAGAAGCCTTTCAGCTTGTCTTTATACTCTTCTTTGCTAATTTTTTGTCCATTCAAAGAATAAACATTAGCTACTGAGGCCAGAATTAGTATTGTACTTATTCTTTTAATCATTCAACTATTTCAATTGTCATGTTTACACGTCATTAATCAGAATGAACAAGCATATAGTCTTCCATTGAGGTATAGAAATCCTCCAATATTTTCTCCTTATCAAAGTTTTCCCAAATCGTAATTAGATGTGGATAATCAGCTCTGTCAATCCAGGTACCATTTAAATATTCAGGACTGGGTATCCTTGATTTGACGGCCCAGGATGGATTTTTTACGATGGCAACGGCAGCCATATCGAACAGCGCTCTGGAAGGCGGATCACCATGATACTCTTCAATATTTCTAAAAAGACTGATGGAATAATCTCCGAAGTTTGTAAACTCATTTCCGTGACGCCCGGTAACCGGCGCTGAAATGGTGGGGCCTTTTCCAGGCATTCTCTCCTCAATTTCAGAGAGCAAAGCTCTTACGGCATCCGTTCCGGAAGGTTTATCATATCGAACCGTAACGATCTCAAGATCTGTTTCGGTATCAAGCACATATTGCATGGCTGAAATATCATTGACCTGATTGTATTCTCCGGGATCCGGATAGTTAGAGCCAAGCCAGACAATTCTGACTTTGGATGCAATAGATGGATCTTTCTTCAGTGCAAGTGCAATATTCGTGAGCTTACCAACCGGCAATAATACCAGCTTCCTGTCTGATTTAGCGTGAGCGGTTTCAATGATGAAATTGACAGCTTCGACCCCATCAAAATCAGGCTCATCCATATGATCCTTTATCTCCTCAAAAGATCCGTTTGCGCCTGTATAAATGTCTATTTTACCATGCAGATTACATAACTTCACTACACGTTCCGCTTCTTCATAATGCTTGCTAACATCGCCACCGTTGCTGGTCTTATTTACAGTAATTCCTTCAACATCAAAATAATCACCGTTAAATAGCATATATGCAATGGCATGCTGGTCGTCTAATTCATTGTTTGCATCGGTATCGAGAACTACCCTGATCTTCTCTGGTTCACTATCGTAAATAATAGCTCTTGCCACCTTAAGTTTGGTTCCTGTAGATTTTGTAGTAAAGATCTTTTGAACGGTAGAATTCTCCATCTACAAAAATATCGACCTGTCCACAGTCCATATCAAACCTTCCCATCAGCACGGCTCCCGTTCCATTGAATTTGAATACTACTTCAGCCCCTTCCTGTTCAGCCTGTTTTTGTTTTTCTTCAGATTCCCACTGATTGGCCTGTTGAACTGTTTTCCAGTCACCCTTCCATTCCCAGTACTCTTCATCGTCAATGGTCACTTTTTTCTTGGGAACAACCCCCGGAAATGATACCTCGAGTTCGGCTGGCACTGCTTCCTGTTTTTTGATGTAGAGCATGCCATCTTCAATCTTTCCACCATTTTCTAAGATCAATTGTTTGGCATAGTGCAGGGTCCTGTCCACAGCTATGTTAAATGAATAATCGGTGTATATGAATAAAGAATCAGCAATTTCATCGATATAGCCGGTCCACTCCGGCGGGATGTTATCATAACCCAGAATAATACCCATTACTCCACCACAATTGGATGGGTTGCAATCGGAATCTGCTCCGCAGCGGGTACTAATTTCCAGGGTCTTCTCAAAATTCCCTTCACCATATAGCAGTCCCATTGCGATAAAGGCTCCGTTGAGTTTGGCATCAATATTAAATTCAGAAAGCGCACAACAGATATCCGCATTACCCCACTTATCGTAGATTTCCTTCCATGTTTTCTTCCAGTCATCCGGATTTCTATGATAGCCGTCAGTTACATCACTCAATATCATGTGATAATGACTCTCTTCAGGCAACGATTTCATAGCGGTGGATAGCACTTTCTGTATGTCATTCTCAAAATATGCAGCTGCATACAATGCGCTGACAAACATTCCACCGTAAACTCCATCACCATAATTCATGATGTGGCCTATTTTATCACAAATCTTATTTGAAGTTTGTGGCATGCCGGGACTCATCAGGCCAATGTAGTCGGCTTCGATCTGAAAGTCAATATCATCGGCATGCAGGTTATAATCAGGATGTCCTGATTCCGGAGGCATGATCCCGTTCCAGATGTTCATCCGTGCCCCCCGGTTGGCATGCCATAACATATACCCGGCATTAGCAAAAGCTTCCCCGAACTTTTCAACAGGGGCATCCATTCCGAATTCGTCCATTGTCATCATAAAACTCATCTGGACATAGAGGTCATCCTGACCGGTGGACTTTCTTAAAGATGCAGGATTCCAATGGATAGGATCTTCGTTTATGATCCCGTTATATTCAAATTCTGTGGGTGCTCCAAAGGAAACACCAATCATTTTACCGGCCCATCCTCCTGCAATCTTATTGCGGAGCTCATCTTCGGTAATTCGCTCGTATTCGTTGGACTGACAGCCAAAAATGAGTATGGTCGAAGTGATTAGTGTGAAAAGAAATAATGTATTTTTCAATTGTTTAAGTTTCAGTTAATTTCTAATATACATCACATTGAACCCGATAGCATGCTGTCGATTTCTTTCCTCGTGGGAGCGGAAGGTTGAGCGCCCATTCGTGTGACAGACACAGCCGCAGCGGCATTCGCAAAACGAATCGCTTCATCCAGTGATCTTTTTTCTGCAATCGCTACTGCAAGCGCTCCGTTAAACACATCTCCGGCTGCTGTTGTATCTATCGCTTCAACTTTGTAACCACCGATAATCTTCGTTTCATCCCTTGTTGCCAGCAGTGCCCCTTTGGAACCTATTGTAATTATAACGACCTCAACACCCTTTTTATGGATCATTGAGGCAGCCTTCATTGCATCGGCTTCATTCTTAACGCTCATGCCAGTTAAGATTTCCGTTTCCGTTTCATTGGGTGTCAAAATGCTGACAGAATTAAGCAATTCATCGCTCAGTGGTGTTGCAGGAGCCGGATTCAAAATAGTTATCACTCCGGCATCGAAGGCAATGTGGGCTGCTTCTTCAACAACATCAATTGGGATCTCTAACTGCATAAGCAGCACATCGGCATTCCTTATTATTTGTTGTGCATTTTGTATATCCGATACAGACAAGCTCAGATTGGCACCGGAGGCCACCGAAATGCTGTTCTCTCCATTTTTATCGACCAGAATGAGTGCAATTCCGGTAGCTTTGTCCGGATCTTTTTGTACATAATCCACATTGATACCATCTCTTCGAAATCCCGCAATAGACTCATCGCCATATTCATTTCCAACACATGAAATGAAAGATACTTCTCCAGCAGCCCTGGATGCAGCAACAGCCTGGTTTGCTCCCTTGCCTCCTGCAGCTTTGTAAAATGTACCTCCCAGGACGGTTTCTCCCCGAGCGGGTATTTTATCTCCTTTGATGATTAAATCAACATTTGAGCTTCCTACAACAACGATTTTATTTGACATCTCTATTTCTTAAAATTACTCAGGTGTTTCTGGCTATAATTATTAGAGCCAGTCCTATTATAAAAAAAGCAAACATAAGCCCCAGTAAGGAATTCGTGCCTTTAGGAGCACCTTTGAATTCTTTCCAGATAAAAACGCCCCAGAATGCAGCTACCATCGTTGCCCCCTGGCCTAAACCATATGAAATGGCAGGCCCTGCTGTTCCGGAAGCGATAATATTGAAAGACATTCCAATGTTCCATATGGCTCCTCCTAAAATTCCAATTATGTGCAATTTCAAATTTCCCTGGGTGAAGTAATCTGAGTACCTGACCGGCTCCCCATCAATGGGCTTGGCCATTAAAATGCTGTTCCAGATAAAATTAGATAAGAGTAGTCCCACAGAAAAGATCACTACTGCAGTATAGGGTGTTAATTTACCCGCTGCGGGTGCAACGAAATCAGTCGCCATTGAAGCAACAACGAAACGATAAAAGAAGCCCATTAAAATACCTGCAACAATAGCGATTATTAATCCCCTGGTCACATTTTTCTGGTTTGAACCGGAGGCCTTATTATAGGCAAGGGCATTAATAATGATAGCTATTGCCACTGCGGCTACTCCGACAAACAGAATCAGGGGATTGCCAACAGGAGCTTTTATGTAATTTACTACAACACCCCATACCAATGCTATTCCTATACCAACAGGAAAAGCAACTGCCATTCCGGCTATATCGATAGCTACCACCAGCAGAATATTTGCCAGGTTGAAGACTACTCCCCCCAGGAATGCGGACAAGAGACTTGATTGATCAGCCTGCGCCAGGTCCGGGATGAAACTTCGCCCTTCCTCTCCGACACTACCCATTGTAAATGCCAGCAGGAGCGAAACAAACAACACGCCCAGTGCATAATCCCAGTAGAACAGCTGAAAGCGCCATTTTTTACTTGCCAATTTTTGGGTATTTGCCCAGGAACCCCAGCAAAGCATTGTGATGAAGATCATGATGAGGGCAACAGAATAGGATTGAATGACTACCATGTTTTTTCTTATTTAATAGTGATTTTTAGAAATAGAAAATATGAATAAACGCATGTATCCAAAGATGGAGTCAATTTGTTTTCCGTTCAACTTGCCTGTTTTACCATCCAGGATTTTGTGGCAGCAGGTTTGGATTAAGATCCAATTCGTCCAGTGGTATAGGAAACAGTTCATCCTGGTTTACCCTGAAATCTGCAAAAACAGGATGTCTTTCAATTACATCACCTGTGGCAGGAACCGTAAAATCTTCGGCAACGATCGGTCCGTATTCTCCCCACCTTTTTAAGTCGAACCACCTGATATACTCCCCACATAGTTCCACCAGGCGTTCATGCTTGATCTGCTCCCTGAAATCAGCCTGGCTTAGTTCACCTCCTGCGGTTACTTCCAGTTCATTCATATTGGATCTTGCTCTCACCATATTCACATACTGATGTGCTTCAGAGGTTTTGCCATTCTCATTCAGTGCCTCTGCATACAGCAGTAAGATATCCGCATAGCGCATAAGAATCATATCCTTGCCACCATTATTCCATTGGACGTATCCCGATCCATTGTTTATCTCATCCAGCACTGCCTCATTTTCATTGAATTTATAAAAACTGGCTCCGGTAATAATTTCGCTGGTATTCGCTACCCACCAGGCCCATGTTTGACCATACAATGTTGTATCGCTGTGTTCGGTAAAGAGGCTTACATCCAATCTGGGATCATGATTGCCGTCCTTGTCTGCTTCAACAAGGTAGGACCTTACAGCAAATTTGGAAGCAAGCTGGTCAGCCCAGATGCCGATATTGGAAGGGCCGGGTGTATTTATCCTGAAATACCAGGCATGGTCTGACTCCCCCTGAGGCCCGTTATGTAAAAAGTTCACTTGGAAGATGACTTCCTTGTTGCCTGTTGTCAGTTCCTCAGAAAAAGTGGATGCATAGTCAGTATTGAGCTCATAATCACCTGATTCAACTAGCTCTGAGAGTACAGGCTCGGCAGCTGTGTAATCTTTCTGCTGCATATGTACCTTCGCAAGCAGGGCCACTGCTGCTCCCCTGGTCACCCTTCCGAATTCCGAGGCCGAGTATGAGTCCGGTAATACGTCAATCGCTTCTGTCAGTAGATTCTCAGTAAATGCCCACATTTCTCCTGGCTCAGCTTTTCTTGGCCTGTCATTTGCCGTTTGTATCCCGTCTACGTAGGCTATTCCGTCCCCATAAGCACTGATTAAATTATAATAGGCCAGTGCAGCCAGGAATTTTGCTTCCCCAATGATACCATCGATACCAGTCACGTTGCTGTCTTCACCCCTCTCAATAACCTCGTAAGATCTTGCAATTAATGTGTAAAGATCGTACCAGAGGGTTTCAACGAATTCGTTACCCAGGTCATAGGTAAAGGTTGCCAGGTTTAAAGGCTCACCAAGTTCACCCGTAAAACCTTCGTCTGAAAGAAGATTATACGTTTGTTGGATTTTTCCACCATACATTTCACCGCTTTGTAATTGGTCGTAAGCTCCGATAAGACCCTGATAGAAATCTTCTTTTGTTTTCCAGAAAGAAGCTTCGGTTGGGTAGTTTGGATTAATCTGCTCCAACTCTGTACAGGCTGAGAGGAAGATCGCCGCCCCCAGCAGGATAGGTATATATGTTAGATTCTTCATAGAAACTTGATTTTTACGGTTAGCATCAGAAACTCAGATTAAAGCCCAAAGCATAGGTCCGGACATTGGGAAATCCACCCCAGTCCACCCCGGGAGCAAGTATATCACTTTCAAACTCCGGATCCATTCCCGAATAATTTGTAAAAGTGAGCAGGTTTTGTCCATCCAGGAACACACTAAAGTTGCTGACCCTGGCCCATGGAATTTCGTAGCCTATCCGCAGATTTTTTACCCTTAAGTAGGACGCATCTTCAACAAACAGGCTGCTGGCAATACCATTTGGACTTCCAAAATCAGCTGTAGGTCTTGGTTCTGTTCCAACCCCATCAATATATGGATCATAGTCTCCTGTATAGCTGGTTATCGGACTGGTGTTCATGGCGTACTTTATGGCATTAAAAACATCTCTTCCCTGCACACCCTGTATGAAGATTGAAAAATCAAAGCTCCGCCAATATGCATTAAAATTTATTCCATACAGCAAGCCGGGATTCGGATCCCCAACAATGTCCCGGTCATCACCCTCACTGATGTTTCCATCCCCACTTACATCCCGGTATTTGGCATCGCCTAATTGGGGAGTCTGGTTAACGACAGTATAATCCTCCAATTCCGCTGGATCCGTGTAAATACCCAGATAATCCAGGGCATAAATTTGTCCGATGGGAAGGCCTTCTCTTGTTATTGAATATTCATCAAACATGTCACCCATTGGCAGATAACTAACCGTATTGCCGGAGTGGGAGAGATTTGCAGATGCGTCAAACTTAAATGATCCTTCCATTTGGCGATATCTTGCCGAGACTTCCCATCCTGATCTTTTCATGGTGGCGGCGTTCACAATAGTTGTGGCCCCGATGCCTTCTCCAGCAGTACCGGCAAGGGGGGCCGCAACTAATAAATCCTCAAGCGTGCCAAAATAATAATCCGCTATCAGTTCAAATTTGCCGTTAAAAAGTGCCAGGTCCATTCCCAGGTTGGTCTCCTTCAAAGTTTCCCATTTCAGATCACTGTTGACGATGGCATCACGCACGGCACCGATAACACTCCTGTCATCGTATCCAAGGTTGTAATTGACGCCACCTACGGATCTTGAGAAAATCAATGATTGATAGGCATAGTCATCAATACTTGCATTGCCAACTTCTCCGTAACCTCCACGAAATTTTAAATTATAGATGAAGGGTACATCAAAAAATTCTTCCTTACTCAAATTCCAACCTGCTGACACAGATGGGAAATAACCCCATCTGTTGTGCTCAGGAAATTTGGAAGAACCATCGGCCCTGAAATTAGCTGTGATTAAATATCTGTCGGCATAATTATACGTGAGCCTGCCCAAAAAAGAGCGAATGGCCGATTCCTCTTCCGTACCATAAGTTGTAATATCCTCAGGTGGTGCGGTGGTTGATGAAATTTGAAAGAACGGATAGGTGCCTTCAAATCCTCCATTAATTGAAATTCCGTTTTGCTTAAAATTATACTGCTGTTCTGTATGGGTAGCCATGATGGAAAATCCATGATTACCCACTTTTTTGTTGTAGGTTAACTGGTTTTCAAAAAGAAACATGGAGTTTTGTGTATTACTCTCTGACATCCCGGAGAGATGGACAAGTTCTGTGGTGATCTGTCCGCCTCTTTGATGGTTTTCCGAATAGCCAATATCCAAATTGGTAGCAAAATTCAACCTGTATTCCAATCCTTCAAAAATGTGAACGTTGGCAAAAATATTCCCGATAATCCGGGTATGATCCTCAAAACCACGGGACATCTCCCGTATTCCAACAGGATTATATAAATATATTTCCGCCTCTTTGATGGAACCATGTCCATAACCACTTAATCTTGTTGGATCATAAACAGGAATATTCGGAAACATCATCACGGCTGTATTGATCACAGCATCTCCCTCTCCCCCCATGACACTCTGGGCATCCAATACTTGCTGACCACGTTGCCGGGTTTTGCTCACCGCCAGGTTCTGCCCTATTTTAATCCGTTTACCTAAATTATATTCAGAATTTAGACGGGCCCCAAACCTGTTAAATAGCGTTCCTTCAATGGTACCTTCCTGGTTCGTATTGTTCAAATTAAAATAGACTTTGCTTTTATCACTTCCTGCGGATATGGACAGGTTATTATCCATCATCCATGCCGCATCATTAAATACTTCCTCCTGCCAATCGGTATCCACGCCACGAGACAGGTCATCAGACCAGGTTTTTCGTGGATATCCTGCATTGTCGTATGCTGCGTTGTGAATTCTGGCAAATTCCTCTGTATTGACCACATCCATTTTATGAGGGAATTGCTGAAGTCCCACCCTGGTGCTAAACGAGACAACAGGTTTGCCGGCGTGCCCTTTTTTAGTGGTAATCACTACGACCCCATTTGCGGCCCTGGAACCGTAGATGGCAGATGAAGACGCATCTTTCAATACCTGTAGGGATTCGATATCTGAAGGATTAAGATTGGGACTGTCCTCCGTGGGTACTCCATCAATCACATACAGGGGATTGTTGTTACCGAAAAAAGACACACCACGGATAGTCACTTCGCCAATGGAACCTGGTTCACCGCTCGTTCTGACATTCACACCGGCAATCCTTCCCTGCAACCGATCTGAAATGTTTGTATGCGAACTTATCGCAAGGTCCCCGGTATTCACCACCGCCACGGCGCCGGTGATATCCTGTTTTCTTTGAGAGCCGTATCCCACAACAACAACGGCCTCCAGTTCTGAGATATCAAGCTCAAATACCACATCAATGGTGTTTTTATTTTCCACTGCTACTTCCTGGGTTTTATAACCAACAAAACTAAAAATGAGGGTCATGTCAGCTTCCGGAACTGTAATGGAATAATTTCCATTTTCATCTGAAATTGTTCCTAGCGTGGTGCCTTTTACCTGTACCGATGCACCAAGGACTGCTTCTTGAGATTCGTCCGTTATTGTACCGCTGACGGTATGTTGTGCATGCCCCTGATGGAAGCAAAACAAGAAGGCTAAAATGCTTAAGGCTGATTTTATGCATTTATTCATAATTGTAACTTAAAATGTGAACATCCTGAGTCTAACTAGTCAACAATACCAAAATTGTCCAGCCTGAATGAAAGGGGAGCGCTTGAAGTTCCACCCCAGATCTCCAAACCGTAGTATCTGATTCGTGTCGGATCAATCGGCATATCCCAGAAGCTACCAAAATCTTCCAATGGAATGCTTATTTCCTGCCAGTCTGTACTATACTCCAGGTCCAGGCTGCTAAAATAGATGGCGCCGCCTGTACTCCAGCCTGTATTGACAAACCAGATCCGTATATCCACAGCTGCCGGATCTTCATCTTCATCCCAATGGGTTCCTGTCAATGCAGGCGCTGTGAAGTAGCTGTAATCGAACCTTAATTTTTTTCCGGTAAAATCATAGTCGCTATCAAGTTTATAGTCAATCCAGAACCATTGCCGATCGACTTCATTTGTAATTAACAGGTGATCATTATTCGCCAGTGTAACATCAGGTACCGGAGATTCCCAATCATAGTCCCATCCTTCAACATTGAAACCCGGAATGGGATTGTCATAGATGTGACCTTCTCCAAATCCGTTAAAATCAAGAAATCCGGCCGTTACATTTCCGGTATAATCAGGAGCTCCCTCAATGCCTTTAACTGTCACATTAAATGTAGATTCGACCTCATGACCTTCGTGTCCATCGGTGGCAATCACATGTATATCTGAAGAACCATTGCTAACTTCATTAATTGTTAAAAGACTGCTTTCAAGGCTGATGGTGATCACATCCTCGTTGCTGTTGCTAACCAGGTAGGTGATTATTTCCCCTTCCTGATCCGAAACGTAATTGGCAAAATCTAGTTCATGGGTGCCGAAATTCAGAGGCAGGACCAGATCATTTAGTCCTGTTATGACCGGTGGTTGGTTCTCAACAGGAGGAGGATCAGGGGGAATGTACTCGCAGCCTGTCATGATGAATGCAAGAGAAAGTAAGTAAATAACTTGCATTTTGCACCTTTTACTTTTCATAGATTGAGCATTTTATTAGTTATAGATAACAAAGCTTTATATGGTTAGAACAAACGTTTGATAATAGATTATGTGAGCATTAGGGTTCTGTCTGATTCATTCGAAAACAGATTTCAATCTGAGTCAGTTCCATACGCTGACCTCATCTTCCATGCATTGACTTTCTGGATCACCAGGGATTTGTCATTGGTGAAAAAGCTGATTTCCGGTTTCTCGCGAATTTCTTTATTGGCGTATGCAGCAGCCTGCCGATCATTGGCGAAAACCTCCACCAGGTTCTTGTCAATGAAAATCCTCAAGGTCAGGTTTTCACCATCCTTTAGTTGAAAGGGGGGATTGATCGACCCTATAGTCAGTGTATTACGGTTTGCTCCTGCTGTGATACTTATGCCTCCCTCACCCTTTTCATCCCCCAGAAGCCTTATCCCGAAATCTTCAGGCAAGGGTACTTGAAATGTTACCTGAATTTCGATGGCATCCCCGGTAATGTCCCTAAGCCTGAATGTCTCATCTTTGCCGACTGTGATGTTTTCAACTGTTTGTTGATCGAAGCGCAGGGTTTCCAGCTCCTTAAGCGGCCTGATTCTCAGTATCCCATCAGCGAGTAATTCCAGCTCGCGTGGAAGTGACTGCAGCCCGGATGGACTGGCATCGGCAGTTATCCAGGCCCACACGACCCTTCGCCCATCTTTTGTCTTCAGTGACTCGGGCGCGAAATAGGTCAGTGTCTTATTATCCGGG
>JARRQC010000039.1:0-14931 GCA_037382165.1 bacterium
CAAACCCGGACCTTTTATCCTGGCTGAAACGCGGGGAGCCGGGATACCTTACTGGTTCCTTGACAAATACGGTGACGAGGTCCGGATGCACAACAGCCGGGGAGAAGTAGTCGCCAGCGACGGACTGAGCCTGTTCAACCCCCAATACCTGGATAGCGTTTCCCGCTGGTACAAACACATCATGCCATTCATTGCCAGGCAGGAGACCAAAAAGGACGGGCCGGTCATCATGATGCAGGTATGTAATGAAATCGGTGTGTTTCCATGGCTTGCACACCAGGCAGACTATGGCCCTGACATCCGGGAACGGTTTATCAGCTACCTCAGGAAACAATTCAGCAACATCAGCGAGATCAACCAGCTATGGGGTACTGACTACGGAGACTTTGCAGAGGTGGAACTGCCGCCTGACGGGAGGGAGCCCTATATGTCGAAAAGCGATCGCAGCAGTGACTATGAATGGCACCGCTTCTGGAGGTCCTATTACGGGGATTACCTGCGGATGCTGTCGGCCATGGCACGCCGGTATGGGGTAACAGTGCCCTTCTACCACAACCTGCCGGGATGGATCTATGGCCATGGATATGAATTTCCGGTCAACATCACCATGTATGAAGACATGTACGGTCAAAAGAGCGATATGCTTTTCGGGGTGGACCATATACCGGAGTTCGTTTCCCATCGCAACATGCATGACGACCGCATTATCAACGACATTACGCGGGCCATGCAGGGGGAAAAGCCGCTTTTTGCCGCTGAATTCCAGTGCGGATCACGGGAATACCACGTAGTGACCAACCCAGGGGAGATGGAGCTGTTTTATAAGGCCAGTGTTGCCAACGGACTCACCGGATGGAATTACTACATGTTCTCCCAGGGCCGCAACCCCAGACAGCGTGGCTATTCGGGGGATACCTTCTACTGGTTTACCCCGCTGACGCCTGAAGCAAAACCTTCCAGTGCCTTCCCGCTGGTGAAGCGGATGAGCCGGATCATCAAAACCTCCGAAAATCTTATTCTGGATGCCAAACGCAAGGCAGAGATAGGTGTCCTGTTCTATCCCCACTATTACGCAACAGAACTGGAACGGCCTGAAACGGGAAATGCCGGCCTCGCCTTTTCTTATGCCGCCATCCGCCGCCCGGCCTTCTTTGACGGCTTGCTTAAGGCACTCCAGGTATTGAATATCGATTACGATATGCTTGACCTCACAGCAGCCAATCAGGAAGCATTGAGCCAATACAAACAGGTCTGGGCTTTTACGACAGATGAGATGAATGCCCCGGATCAGCAGCTGCTGGTAGACTATACGCGAAGCGGCGGTAACCTGGTGATCTTCCCCAACCTCCCCGACAGGGAGATGTCACAAAAGCCATGCACGCTCATCAGGGAGGCTATCGGGATCCGGCCTGAGGGAATGGAGACCATCGATTCACCCCTGATTGATATTTTCGATATCCCGGACATCAAATGCGCCAATCCGCAGATGGTGTTTTCTGAAAAATCACTTGCCAATGCGGAGATTATCGCAAGGACCATAAAAGGCACACCCTGTGGTTTTTCCAAAAAGCTGGAAAACGGAACCCTTACCCACCTGGGGACCTGGATCGGTTTCGATACCGAAGGGCACAAACCGGTCTATGAAGCATTGCTTGCACGTTCGGGGGCTCATTTGCGCAACGCTGATGCCGACAATGAATGGATTACGGTCAGGCAACGGTTTACCGGGCAGGGACAGGCCATGTTGTTCGTAGGAAATTACTACAATGAAGACAAATTCGGGAAGGTTACCTATACCCATCCCCAAACGGGAGCCCGGATCGGCATACCTTTCGCCGGGGAGGGGTTCCCCTGGCCTGCACTTTACGGCATACTTACCCCGGTGAATATGAAGTTCGCATCAGAAATTATGCTGCTGCACTGCACTTCGGATATCCTGGGCGTGAAGGAAATGAACGGAAGTATCGATATTACACTTTTCGGAGACCGTGACCTGCCGGGAGAGATCGTGCTTGAAGGGGAAAGGGTTATCGGGATAAGGCCGGTATCGTCCGGAAGTATAAATTTTGATCCTGTCGTGCACGATAAACGATTGATTATACGGTATGATCAGCCGCACAGAAAAGAATTCGTGCTTACACTGAAGACCCATTGAAGCTTGGGGGCCGGTATGGCCTTATCGAAACAAGAAAAGCGAACTCCACAGGCATGAAACTAACAAGCAATAAACTGGAGAATTCCCAGGGATTATCAGTTCAAATCCTGGATAACGGCGCCGTGTACGCGATCGACGCCGGCCAGGTCCGTGTCGGTATGAGTCCCGCCACCTGGTTCTCCCGGCAGGGGGCCAATATCTTCCTCAGAAAAAGAGGGAAGTCCATTTCCTTTATACCGCTGACAGGTCCGGGAAGCCCCAGCCGGTATGGCTTTGGGCATGACCTGTTTATGGCTGAAGGACAATGGTCCGGGATCGAATATGTATGTGCGCTGCAGCTTTCCCAAAGCAGTCAAAGCTGGCAGTGGCGCGTGGAATTGAAAAATATTTCAAAAGAAACCCTGGACCTGGATGCAGTATGCGTTCAGGATGCGGGGCTGAAACGTTTTGCCGACGGCCCTGTCAACGAATATTATATCAGCCAGTATACCGAACGACGCATCCTGGAAGACAACCACTATGGTACGGTAGCCTGCTGCCGGCAAAATATGAAAGAGGCAGGAGGGAACCCCTGGCTCATGATGGCATGCAGGAATGGCGCCAAATCCGGAAGTACGGATGGAATCCGGTTCTATGGCAGGTCATTCAGGGAAACCGGGATCCCGGAAGCCCTGGAAGATGAACACTTCTACGGGGAATGTGCTGGGGAATCTTCGGTCCTTGCCCTGCAGGAAATCCCATTCCGAATCGCACCTGGTGACTCTCATATCTCCGTTTTTGTCGCGACCTGCCTGTTGGATCATCCCGAAGCGACTTCGGATAAGGACCTCGAACGCCTTCCGGATCTCTTCGCTGAGTTTCTGGAAACGACCCCTTCATTTACCGCTAAACCGACCGGTCCTTCCACCAACCTGTTCAGCAAGGCCTCCTTCCTGCCGGTTGATGACCTGGATGAAATGGAACTCGATAGCCTTTTCGGTAAAGGGAGGTCTCATCCCGAAACTTCGGAAGGGAAGCTGCTATCCTTTTTTACCAAAACGGGCAACCACGTCATATTACGCGCTAAAGAAATATTGGTGGACCGGCCCCATGGACACATCATGCAAGCCAATGCGGGCTTGCTGCCTGACGAAAGCGTTATGTCCACTACCGCCTTTGCATTCGGAGTGTTCAATTCACACCTTACCCAGGGAAATACCAATTTCAATACGCTGTTGTCGGTATGCACCAGCCAGTTCAACCTTTCCCTGGAAAGAGGGCAACGTATCCTGGTTGAGATGAATGACCGCCTCTATTTGCTGGGGGTCCCTTCGGCTTTTGAAATGGGACTGAACCATTGCCGGTGGATATATAAGCACGGCAGCAGGGTCATCGAAGTCAGGTCCTGGACGATGCCCTCCACCCCGCAGGTCAACATGGACATCCGCATAGCCGGTGATCCACCCGTCAGACTGATCATCACCCATGATTTCGATGAGCTTAACGGATGGAAGGTGCAACCGGGCAATAATCCCGGGGAATTCATCGCCTTACCTAAAACTGGCAGCATGATTGCCGGTAAATTTCCCGGGGCACAATTCCGGATGGTCATCCATCCCGGCAGTACAAAATGGAGGGCGCATGACGACGCGTTCCTGTTCACAGACAACGAGAGCAGGGAATACCCAATCTTCGTATTGGAAGCCGAAGAGGTAAGGACATTTTGTATGAGCTTTATCGGTGAAGTTACAGGGCCGGTAGAAATGATCCCCATCGCTGATGCCGGTGAAAGGTGGCTTTCGGATCGCGCAGAAAAGCAGGCGCACTGGAAATCTTTCAGTATGAACCTGGACATTCAGAGTGATAACGGGGATATGTCGGCAATCCGCGAAATACTTCCCTGGTATGGGATGAACGCCCTCATCCATTACCTGACACCTTACGGGTTGGAACAATTCAGCGGCGCAGCATGGGGTACGCGTGACGTATCACAGGGACCGGTTGATCTCTTGCTGTCGACCGGAAATTATACGGCGGCCCGACAGGTATTGCTGACCATTTTCTCAAACCAGGATACTGACGGCGGATGGCCGCAGTGGTGGATGTTCGACAGCTACCATGAGGTGAGGGCAGCTGATTCACACGGTGATGTGTTTTACTGGTGCATCATCGCCCTGAGCCAGTATATCAGGATCACAGGAGATACGGATATCCTTCAGGAGAGCTTGCCTTATTATCATCCGGAAGGGGTGGAATTTTCAGAAACAACCCCGCTCAGCGAACATCTCGACCGTTTGGTTCAGATGATCATCGGTTCATTTATCCCCGGAACGGCACTGGTGCCTTTCGGTGGAGGGGACTGGAACGATTCTCTGCAGCCTTTGAGCAAAGACCTTGCCGCACGCATGATCAGCAGCTGGACGGTGGAGATGAACTACCAGGCATTTACGGAACTCAGGGAAGTGTATGAGATGATGGGCTGGAAAGACAAGGCGAAAACATTGCATGAAATAACCGGAAGTATAAAAAGCGACTTCAACCGGCACCTGGTCAGGGACAGGATCGTAGCCGGATATGGCCTCGTAGCGGGGGATGGCAGCATCAGCGTGATGCTGCACCCACGGGATGAGAGGACAGGCATACATTACAGCCTCTTACCCATGGAGCGCGGCATCATCAGCGGGATATTCAACGGGGAGCAGGCACGATACCATTATGAGTTGATCGAAAAGCATTTGAAGGGCCCTGACGGTGCCCGCTTGATGGACCGCCCTTTGAAATACAATGGAGGTATCATGTCCATCTTCCAACGGGCCGAGAGCAGTACCTTCTTCGGTCGGGAGATCGGGCTGATGTATATGCATGAGCATATCCGCTATGCAGAACTGCTGGCTGAGCTGGGCAAAGCCGGTGAGTTTGTCAAAGCACTCCGCCAGGCCATTCCGGTGGATTATAAGGACGCAGTGCCTGTCGGCGATTTCAGGCAATCCAACTGCTATTACAGCAGTTCGGATGTAAGCTTCAAAAATCGCTATGAGGCGGATGAACGCTACGGTGAGGTCCTGACAGGCAGATTTCCGTTGAAGGGCGGCTGGCGTGTCTATTCCAGCGGTCCCGGCATTTTTGTGGCCATGGTGATCACCCGCCTGCTGGGTATTCGGATGGAAGCCAACCGGCTGATCCTGGATCCTGTCATGCCCCGGGCATTCAACGGGCTGACCGTATCCCTTAACCTGCTGGGTTATCCGGTATCATTCAACTATATCGTCACCGGAAGGGGGTATGGTCCGACTTCGATCATGGTCAATGGAAAGCCCGTGCCTTTTGAGAGGGAGCACAATCCTTACCGCGAAGGCGGGTCGGTCATTGTAAAAGCTATTTTTCTTCAAATGTTAAAGAAGGGAAACAATGTTGTGGAGGTCAGGAGCTGATATTAGCAGGTAGCGAAGAAATTTTTTCAATAAACCTTAAGTAGGATAAATCATATAGTAATATGAAAAATAAACTTTGTTTTTTCGGTATCTTTCTGTTTTTGATGTCTATTGGAGGTTGTGCACAGGAGCAAAAACCTCCTTACTGGGATGAGATTGAGCGTTTCAGGGAAATGGACAAAGGAAACCCTCCGCCGACGGATGCCATTCTGTTTGCTGGAAGTTCATCGATCAGGATGTGGGAAGGTATTGGGGATTATTTTCCCGGTCACGCCGTAATCAACCGTGGATTTGGCGGATCAACCCTGGAAGACCAGATCAGGTACCTGGATGATGTCGTGTTCCCTTATGCACCACGACAAATTGTTTTGTATTGCGGGGAGAATGACCTGGCGTATGTGGATACCCTTTCCCCGGAATCGGTTTTAGCCAGATTTGAGGAATGGTTCCAACGGGTCAGGAATAATCTGCCGGATGTAAGGATCAGTTATGTTTCCATGAAGCCAAGTCCCAATCGCTGGCATCTTGCCGGAAAATATCAAAAAGGCAACGGGCTCATTCGCGAATTCCTTGAAGCAAAAATGAATTCGGACTATATTGATATCTGGGATGTCATGTTGAATGATGATGGCCGGCCTGATCCTGCCATTTTCCAGGATGATATGCTGCACATGAATGAGAAGGGCTACAAGCTTTGGCAGGCAAAGATCGCTCCTTTTTTATCCGAATGATTTTATAATAGATTACCGAGAAAAGGATGGAGGATATTCAGATTACAGGATCTCAAGCAGTCGTCCCCTTAACCTGTTCATATCTATTTCCAGCATTTTCAAGTCCAGTTCCAGCTGGATCATCCTGTTTTCGGATAAGATCAGTGTAAGCTGAGTTTGCCTGAAATCATAGCCGTCAATAATCCCTTTCTGAAACTGGGCGCTTGCGATTTCAAGGGATCGCGAGGCTGCTTTTGCATTTTCTATGGCGAGATTGAGCCTTTGTTTTAAAGATTGATACTGGTTGAATTTATCAAGTACTGAAGCACGGATTAGTGTTTCACTATTTTGCCTTTGAAAAGTGGCATTTTCAGCATAATACTTTTCATTGACAACTTCCCGCCTATCATTTCCGCCGTTGAATAAATTAAATCGCACGGCTAAGCCTATCTGCGGGCCGTAAATAGTATTCTGTTTCAGGAAACCTACTTCATTTGTTGATTGGGAATAAGCATACTGACCGTAAATATTAACCTCGGGGTAGTAATCGGCCTGCTGAATTTTAATACTTTTTTCCGCGATCAACTCCTCGAGCATCGACCGTTTAAGGTCACGGTTGGCTTCCATGGCTTCTGCCAGGATACTGTCAAGGACAAATTGAGATGTTGTATAGATGCTATCGGGTGCGAAAACAAGCGGCAATTCCGGATCCAGGCTGGCATACTGGCTTAACTGAATTTCAAGACTTTTTATTGCGACCTCGTAATTCAGCACTGCAAGGCTGTCGATGTTATAATCGACAAGTGCCTGGTTGTAGCTGAGTGCGTTACTGGCTCCCACTTCCAACTTTTTCTTTTCCAGTTTGTACCGAAAACGAGATATATCGAGCGTATTTCGAAAATTTTCTATAAGTTCCTTATTGGCAAGTAGTTGATAATAGGCGAGGGCAACATCATAAATGGTTTGTTCGAGATAATACTTTGTGTCGACTGTGCTGAGTTGGGCGAGCAGGTTGAGTTGATCTTTTTTGGCGAACATTTTAAAACCGTCAAAAACCACCCAATTTACAATGGCGTAAGCATTCAGATTATTTGAGACGGCATTGTTTCCCTCATTGATCGTGCCGTTTGACAATTCCTGGTTGGTGTTGTTAAAACTTTTCGATGTGGTTAATTCAGCGTCAACAGTCGGCAGGAACCCGGCATTCCCCAGCCTGTCATTATTTTTTGCGATCTTTTCCAGGTTGCGTTGTACCCTGACCTCATAATTTTCCTCAAGAACCCTGTTGATAAAAGACGGGAGATCATAAATTTCCTGGGCAGATCCGGTTGATGCAAACAACAGGCTGATCAGAAATAAGAAAATCCTATTCTGTTTCTTCTTCAACATATTCTTTCGTTGTTTTACTGGAAATGTAAGTATAAACGGCAGGAATAATATACAAGGTTAAAATCAGGGAAAAGATAAGACCGCCGATAATGCTTATTCCCATTGGAATACGGCTTGTTGATGCTTCCCCGATGGCGAGTGCAATGGGCAGCACACCCAGGGCGGTTGCCAGACTTGTCATCAGGATGGGTCTGAAACGTTGGGAGGCGGCTTCGATCACTGCTTCATGGATCTGAATCCCGGCCCTTCGTTTCTGGTTGGCAAATTCCACGATAAGTATCCCGTTTTTGGTAACGATTCCCACAAGGACTATGATGCCAATCTGACTGAAAATATTCAGAGTTTGTCCAAAGAAAAATAGCGACATCAAGGCACCGGCCAGGGCAAGCGGTACCGTAAACATAATGGTTAACGGATCCCGAAAGCTTTCAAACTGACCTGCCAGTACAAGGTAAACGAGGATAAGTGCAAAAATAAAGATCATCAATACGTTGCCACTACTTTCTGCGTAATCGGAAGAACTGCCGGCCAGGCTGGTACTGAAAGACTCGTCAAGCACTTCAGCGGCAATCTGATTCATTCGGTCGATCCCGTCACCGATAGTCAAACCATCGGCAGGGGCAGCTGAAACAGTTGCGGAGACGTAACGATTATAACGCAGAAGTTGTGGCGGCCTGCTGTCAAGCACCAGGTCTACCAGGTTGTCGAGCGTGATCATTTCTCCCTGCGTGTTGCGCACGGCAATCCTTTTCAGGTCGAGCGGCTCACTGCGTTGTTGTTTCTCTGCATTTGCGATGACATAATATTGTTTGCCGTTTTTAATGAAATAACTGATCCTTTGATCGCTCAGAAAAGTCTGCAGGGTGGCAGCAATGTCGCTGACCGTAATGCCCATGTCCAGGGCTTTGTCACGGTTAATTTCAACCGTATATTCCGGTTTGTTGAAACGCATGTCAATGGTGACCACGCTAAATGTAGAATCTGCATCGGCCCTTTCCATGAACACCGGGATGATCTGCTTAAGCCTGTCAAGATCGGGTGCCTGGATGACATACTGGATGGGCAGGCCCGATAATCCCCCCCTGCTGGCCTGAATGGTGGGTTCCTGTGTAACAAAACATTGTGCAAACGTATGCTTCCTGACCAGCCTGTTTAACTCCGATGCGAGCTGCATCTGGCTTTTTTCACGCTGACTGGGTGGTACAAGTGTCAGGAAAATAAAAGAGCTGTTTACAGAGGTGGAAGATCCAAAACTCGGAGCTGTAACACCCAGTGAAAATTTTTTCTCCGGCAAGGTGTCCATCATTTTCATCAGCATCACCTGATATTTATCCATTGATTCGTATGAAGTTCCTTCGGGTGCAGTAGCAAAAAGACGCAACCTGCTTTTGTCTTCAATGGGTGCCAGTTCCTGCTGTAAAGTAGAACCGAACAGGTAAATCAATCCGGCTGTGATCACAATAATGGGTAGTGAAATCCATTTTCGTTTCATAAAAAGCACCAGTGACCTGTGATAATTCCTGATCAGGAAATCAACGATCTGCTTGAAGGCCATCATAATTCGACCTTTTCTCTCACTTTTCCTGATCATCCTGGAACTCATCATCGGCGTAAGCGAAAGGCTGACAAAAGTTGAAATGATGATCGCCCCGGCCACAACCATTGCAAATTCACGGAAAAGCCTACCCGTTAAACCGCCCAGAAAGAAAATGGGAAGAAATACAGCCACCAGGCTGATGGATGTGGCGATCACTGCAAAATAGACTTCACGCGTCCCTTTAAAGGCAGCCTGTAGGGAGTTTTTACCTTTCTCCACCTTGCTGTAGATATTTTCCATCACTACGATGGAGTCGTCGACGACACGCCCGGTGGCTAAGACCAATCCCAGCAATGTCAATACGTTGATTGAATAATCGACTGCGGACAGTATGGCGAAAGTCCCTATCAGCGAGATGGGAATGGCAACGACAGGGATCAGGGTAGTGCGCCAGCTTCTCAGGAAAAAGAAGATGACCAGTAACACAAGTCCAAAGGCAATGAACAACGTTTCCACCACTTCAGTGATAGCTTTCCGGATGCTTAATGTCCTGTCGAGTGCTACATTCAGGAAAATGTCAGGTGATAACTCTTTTTTGATCGTTTCCAGCCTGCTGAAAGCTTCGTCAACAATTTCGATATGGTTGGCACCGGGCTGAGGTTGCAAGGCAATCCCGATCATCGGTATGACACCGTTTCCCCTGAGCAGTGTTCTTTCGTTTTCAGCGCCTAATTCTGCATAGCCGATATCTTTCAGCCTTACCAGTGCCAGGCCGCGATTGGCAATGATAATGTTTTCGAATTCTTCCGGTGTGTTCAGCCTGCCCAGTGCACGAACGGTTAGCTCCGTATACTGTCCCTCCAGCCGTCCTGCAGGTAATTCTACATTCTGGCCCAACAATGCATTCCGCACGTCAAGCGTCGTAACCTGGTAGGCATTCATCTTGTCAAGGTTCAGGTGAATGCGCATGGCATATTTTTTCTCACCCCATATCCTGATGTTACTTACCCCCGGAATGGTTTGCAAACGCTCCTTGAAGATATTGTTACCGATTTCCGTTAATTCGAGCAGGCTGCGTTTTTCACTTTGCACCGTGATAGACAGGATGGTTCTTGCATCTGCATCGGCCTTGGAAACAACGGGCGGATCGGCATCGGGCGGGAGCAACCTGACAGCGCGTGAGACTTTGTCGCGTGTATCGTTTGCCGCATCGTCCAGATCGATCTCGTTCTCAAATTCAATGGTAATGGTACTCCTTCCATCGGTACTTATCGAACTCAGGGTTTTGACACCCGCGACACTGTTGACCGACTCTTCAATCGGTTCTGTGATCTGCGACTCGATGATCTCGGCGTTGGCTCCTGTATAATTGGTGGTAACGGTAACAACAGGGGGATCGACACTCGGGAACTCCCGAACTCCCAATGATGTGATTCCGACCACGCCGAATAACACGATAACAATGGCAAAAACCGTAGCTAAGACAGGTCTTTTTATGCTAAGATCATAAAGTGTCATAGGGCATTCGAAGTTGTCACTTTATTGAGACTGACTGGGAAATTGTCTTTTACCTGCAGAAGCCCTGAAGATAAAATGGTGTCGCCTGCATGGATCCCGTGCAATATTTCAACCCGGGTATCATTTCTGGATCCGAGTTCGACCACAGTGCGTTTCGCTTTACCTGCTTTATAGAGAAAAACTGTCTGGTTGTTAAGTTCGGGGACGACACAGTCAGTGGGGACGACAAGGGCACTGTCATTGATATTCAGGGGAATTATTACTTCTGCATAATCGCCCGGAACAAAATTCAATGAATTATTATTGATGAGCGCCCTGACGTTGATCATCCTCGAGCTTTTATCGGCAACAGGGCTGACAGCATAAATCGGTGATTCGATTGTATCATTTCCATAGATAACACGAATATTCTTACCTGGTTTAAGTTGATTGCGATAGCGGCCCGGCATGTTAAAATCAACTTTCAGCTTCCAGGACATGTTAAAATCAACTTTCAGCTTCCAGGACTGTGCCAGTTCCATGATGGCCTGGCCCTGCGAAAGATAGGTGCCAACGCTGAAATCACGCATACCCACTTTCCCGTCAAAAGGAGCTTCAACGTTGGCGAGATCGATATTTACATTTAACTGGTCGATTTGCGCTTCCAGCTCATCTACTTTGGCTGTGGCTTCGTCAATATCCTGCTGGCTCGCTCCCTCAACGGGTAGCAATTCCCTTTTCCTGTCCAGGTCAGCTTCTGCTGAAAGCAAAAGTGCCTTAAGGCCTTTCAATTCGGCTTTCCAGCTCCTGTCGTCAATTTTAATAATGGGCTGGCCTTTTTTAACCACCTGGCCTTCTTTAATATAAATAGCAAGAATAGTTCCTGAGACCGGTGCCTTGATCTCTACTTGCTCGAAAGCCAACAAATTTGAATTGGTCTTGATCTCGGTTTTGAAAACCTGCGGCTGAACAACAACTGCATCTACCAGTAAAGTTGAATTGTAAGCACCCGAATTTTTTGTATTCCTGTTTTGATTACAGGAAAATAGTGATACCATCAGCAAAACCAACACAACAGTAAGACTGTAATTATTTTTTATCATCGTTAAACCAGAATTTGATAGCTGTTAATTTTCCTGTCATAAAAAGTTGATTGTATAATTTAATCAATAAAGTTAAAAATAAGTTGTTTCATCATGAATTGGAAGGACACTTCGGGATATGTAAATGTATGATAGTCTTCTGCCGGCGTGAAAAATTAGAATTATTTTAAATGCAATAAGCAGGTGCATCATTTTTAAAAAAGCTCTAACTTCGCACCCCATTTCAGGTTTTGAATAGTTCCGAACTTGGAAACTGAAATGCGGGGTGTGGCGTCTGCCTTCGCATAAGCTTCGGCAGGCAGGCAGTCCGGTCCCGATTCCGGCGGAGCCGGATCGAGGATCCTCGAAAAATGACGAAAATCGGAGATTTTCTATTTTTCGGGATTAGCGCGCGTAGTTAGTTAGTGAAAAAGATGTTCTTTACATATATCTTGCAGTCTGAAGTTGATGGTAGTTTTTACATTGTAGATTGACAATTCAACATTCAGAATTGACAATTCCCTCGGGGTGTAGCGCAGCCCGGTTAGCGCGCGTCGTTCGGGACGACGAGGTCGGAGGTTCGAATCCTCTCACCCCGACAACAGAAAAGCCTTGCGGCGATAGCCGCAGGGCTTTGATATTGTCTTCCCCCCCTTAAGGATCAACGCAGTTAATCCTCTCGAGGCGCTTCCCTGAGCTTGCCCGATGTAGTCGATTGCACGATCTATGCGATGTAACGAGGTGGGATTCTCCTTCGAATATCGCTCAATCGTTACGTCGTCTACGTCGCTACATCTTCACCACCTTCCCCGACACGGTTTGATCACCTGCCTGCAGTATGAAGTAATAGATGCCGGGAGGAAAGTGTGCTTGCGTCAAGATCACAAATCACTATTCATCAATCACTAATCCCCAATCTTCCCAGACTTTCCCGTAGACATCTGTCCTGATGTCTGAAGCTTTAAGAAGTTGATATTAACTCTTTTTTAAACCTGGAATCTAAACCTCAGCATACCTGTGCTGACGGGGATTGCCATCGCGATCATGATGTTAGAAATCGTAGATTATCAGCGCGGAAAGCCTGGTGGCGTTTCCGTGGTCATCGTCTTTGTCATAGCGTCTGCCAAAAGCATATTCAATACCAAAGCGTGCTCCCGCCACGGGATTCCAGAACAGGTTCAGCATCAGGTCAAAGGCAATGTTGAAATCGGTATCCAATTGGAAGGGTTTGTTTTCAAGCACCGCATAACCAAAACCGGCAGAAAGACTCAGGTCCTCGGGCAGATTCTGACCAATGGCCAGGTATGTGGTGAGCATGCCCAGCGCTTCAAACTTATCTGTCCCGGGGTTGTAGATGATGTCTCCGGACTTTCCGCTAAACATATCGATGAAACGGGAAATCCCCTTACCTCCGGAGATCGACATATATCCTGTGGCAGCCTTCCAAAGGCTCACCCGTGCGGCAAAAGAACCGCCATATATCGGTAAATATTCTATTTCTCCATTGGATCTACGGCCCGTGATCACGTTGCCGATGATTGCGATCCTAAAGCTGATTTTTTCCCGTGTATAGGAAAACCTGCCGGTAAAGTCCGGGATGACCTGCAACAATTCTCCTGCAATGGTATCCGGCTGTATGAACGTTGGCTGGGAGTATTCTATTGCCACGTTCCATGCCAGTGTTTCGTTGATCTGATGCGTATAACGCAACTGTGGTGTGCGCAATCCGCACCCGGTGGCGCTTCCGTCAAAACTGACCATGGCAGGCTGATAACCGATGGTATTGAAAAGAGACCATGTCTTCCCGAAAAGGAAATTACCAAACTGCCCGTAGGCATGACGAAGGCGGAATACCCCATTGAGTTGTAAAAAATCCGCCTCAAGCCTGAAAAAGATGTCTCCCCGCTCCCGGGTTCTCCGAATGACCTCAAATCCCAGACGGGTTTGCTTGACACCGGCATAATAGTTAAACGAATAGGTAGACTTGTCCACCGGTATCTCATAGGGATTGAAGGATTCATTGTTCGGCATGTCCTGGCTGGTATAATTGAAGTTTGCCCTGATAGAACCCAGGATCCTGAGCTCCAGCAACCGGTCTGCCGATAGAATAAACAAACCACGGTCACTGCCGATGTCCAACGGGCTGATATCTGCATATTTTCCTGTCATTTCTTCTTTGTCGAATGCAAGTGTATCCGGTGCATCGATCGTAATGGTTGTCTTGGTGGTGTCCTGGGCTGTTTCTTCCTGGGCATGGGAGGTGTTCGCCAGGATGAGAAGGAATAACAACAGATTCAGGAGAAAGGCAATAATCTTGATACTCTTCATCTATTCAGATTGGTTAACATGATCGAGGAAAGTATACGTATGAGAGCATAAAAAGTTTTGCAGGATGATCATCATTTGGGTAAATGGTGCATCCAAATTCGCTAACCTGGGGATGAATGGTTGTGAAATACCCGGGTAAGTAAATTTTTTTACAAGAAGTTATAGAACCATTTTTCAGCCCCCTCTGACGCCCTCAATTTACCCAGGCAACACAAAGCTCATCCGTCAGAATGGATGCTGGAGAAAGTGTAACCTTCTCGAACTTCCGACAGCATTTAATTAGAGTTTAAAGATAAATATTCTGTTCAGATCAGGGGCTAGCCCCTGATCTGAGACGCTTAAATTGCATTGGACTATATCCCATTAATGATTTGTGAGGGTGATGATTGTTGTAGTCATTTCTCCAGGATTCAGACAGTTCTCTTACCTGGTTGATATGATTAAACCGTTGCACTTGGGGGTTGAATCTACCTTTCAAAAATAATACTTCATCGTCTTGACTTTTATTGCATTTTCAGCTATATTAGTAGGTCATTAATCTACAATTCAAGCCTGATCCTTTCCTGATGAAAACATTTTTCACTGCAAGATTTCTACTTTATTCCTACGAGTATCCCGGTTGACAAGATAAATTCAAGTCAAACAAATAATTATGCCTATGAAACATTTTCCTGATCGTTGTTTAACTATCAGACGTATCCTTATCTTAAACCCAAAAATTTATCACAATGAAAATCAAAATTTCAAATTTGTATCTGCTTGCATTTGTTACTGCTTTCCTGTTTATCCTTACCAACTGCAACAAAGACAGAGAACCACTGAC